>NZ_JAVAYD010000004.1:0-235487 GCF_041954735.1 Microbacterium sp. LS_15
CCCCAGTCGGACGACCCCGATCACACGTGGGCGGCGCCGGGATCCGGCCCACACGGACCCGCATGATCGCTCTCCTCGACGTGTTCGCCCCGGACGGCGACGAAGCCAGGCGCTGGGCGGAGGAAGAGCTCGCCGACCCACGGTATGCCGACGCCAAGCCGACGTGGTTCGACATGATCTCGCGCGACATCGGACGCTTCCTCGCTGATCTCTTCAGCTCCGACAACGGACAGAACGTCGGGCCGACCGCGCTGATCGTCGTCTGCGTCATCGTCTTCGCCGCCCTCGTAGCCGCGCTCATCATCTGGGGCAGGCCGCGGCGCGGACGCGTCGTGCGGCGTCCGATCACCGGGCTGCTCGGCGCGGACGACGATCGCTCGGCATCCCAGCTGCGAGCGGATGCCGAACGCGCCGCCCGTTCCGGCGACTGGGACGAGGCGACCGTCCTGCGATTCCGTGCGCTGGCCCGCGGCCTCCTCGAGCGCGACCTCATCGACCCCTCACCCGGCGCGACCGCGCAGGCGATCGCCCGCGAGGTCTCACGGGCGTTCCCCGCCGAGGCCGGTGCCGTGCGACGCGCGGCGACCTCGTTCGACGACGTCCGCTACCTGCGGCATCCGGCGACTGCAGAGAGCTACGCCGAGCTCGCGGCCACGGACGACCGACTGCTCGCGCTCCGACCGGAACTGGCGACAGTGTGACGACGGCGACCGAGCTGGAGCTGACGTCGACCGCGGATCGGCCCGATCCGCGACGGCGTCTGAAGGCATTGATCGGGTGGGCGGTCGTCGCGGCGCTCGTCCTTCTCGGGGTCTTCGTCGCGACGCAGGTGGCCACGCAGATGCCCGGTGGCCGCGGTGGACTCGACCCGGAGGGCGTCGGCGATTCCGGGACGCGAGCGCTGGCAGAGCTGCTGCGCGATCAGGGCGTGGAGATCGAGGTGCTGCGCTCGCGCTCCGAGGTGCGTTCCGCGCTCGATGCGGATGCGACTCTCGCGATGGCGAATCCGTACACGCTCACCGACGAGGGCGTCGCCGACCTCATCGAACCGGCCGACCGCGTCGTCTTCCTCTCCGCCAGCACCCACCTCGTCGCCTTCCTCGGTCTGGGCGACAACGCGACCGCCGACTCGACCGAGGTCGAGGCCGACTGCGATGTCCGCGAGTTCGCCCGGGTCGGCAGCATCCGCCCCGACCGCGTGTTCGCCCCGGATCCCGGGGTGCAGGGCTGCTTCGGCACCGAGGACGCCGCCGCCGTGCTCGTCGGAGAGGTCGATGGCCAGAAGCGGACCGTGGTCGAGGGAGCGCGGCTGTTCAGCAACGCGTACCTCGCCGAGAACGGCAATGCGGCTCTCGCACTCGCTCTGCTGGGGCAGACCGACAAGGTCGTCTGGTACGTCCCGAGCTTCACCGACACCGACATCGAGGCGGCCGAGCCGGACACGCTCGGCTCGCTCACCCCGGGGTGGGTGACCCCCGCGATCCTCATGCTCATGCTCGCCGCCCTCGCTGCAGGCCTGTGGCGAGGGCAGCGCTTCGGCCCGCTCGTCGCCGAGACGCTGCCCGTCACGGTGCGAGCCTCGGAGACGATGCTGGGTCGCGCACGCCTCACAGCGAAAGCCGGAGACGCCGCCCACGCCGCCGAGGCGATCCGCGACGGGAGTCGACGGCGGCTCGCCCGCCGGCTGGGACTCGCCGTGCAGGCGAGCGCCGACGAGGTGGCCGACGCCGCATCCGACCGGCTCCGCGTCCCCCGCGGTTCGCTGCAGACACTGCTCGCCGGCCCCCTTCCGACGGATGACGCCGGGCTCGTCGAACTGGCCCGTCGCCTGAGCGAGCTCGAAGACGCCGTCGACGACACCCTCCGAGAGATGCGGAGACCAGAGTGAACGACTTCTCCCCGCCCCCGACCACACCGAATCCGACCGGAAGCCGAGGCCCCAGCGTGACCCCTGAGAACCCCACCGACGCGGACCTGCGTCAGGCGATGCACCGCGTCAGGACCGAGGTCGACAAGGCCGTCGTCGGCCAGGCCGGAACCGTGACCGGCCTCCTGGTCGCCCTCCTCGCCCGCGGACACGTGCTCCTGGAGGGTGTGCCGGGCGTCGCGAAGACCCTGGTCGTGCGGTCCTTCGCCCGCTCACTCGGCCTGGACACCAAGCGGGTGCAGTTCACACCGGATCTCATGCCGGGCGACGTCACGGGCTCGCTCGTGTACGACGCCCGCACCGGGGAGTTCGACTTCCGCGCGGGGCCCGTCTTCACGAACATCCTGCTCGCCGACGAGATCAACCGCACGCCGCCGAAGACGCAGGCGGCGCTTCTCGAGGCGATGGAGGAGCGCCAGGTCTCGGCGGACGGCACGAGCAGGCCGCTGCCCGATCCGTTCCTCGTCGCGGCGACCCAGAACCCGATCGAGCACGAGGGCACGTACTCGCTGCCCGAGGCGCAGCTCGACCGGTTCCTCATGAAGCTGGTCGTCGGGATGCCGGAGCGCGACGCCGAGGTCTCGGTGCTGCGCAAGCACGCGTCCGGCTTCTCGCCGCGGGAGCTGACCGGTGTGGAGGCCGTCGTCGATGCCGCGGTGATCCGCGCGGCGCAGGATGCCGCTGCTCGCGTCGAGGTGACCGATGACGTGCTCGGGTATGTCGTCGACCTCGCGAGGGCCACGCGGCAGTCGCCCTCGGTCGAGTTGGGAGCGAGCCCCCGTGCGTCCACGGGTCTGCTGGCCGCAGCGAAGGCCTGGGCCTGGCTCAACGCATCGTCCGCCGTGACGCCGGACCACATCCAGACGATGCTCGTCCCGGTGTGGCGCCACCGCCTGCAGCTACGACCCGATGCGCAGATGGAGGGCGTGTCCGCCGACGCCGTACTCACCTCCGTGGTGCAGCAGACCAGGGTGCCGATCTAGGTGTTCGTCACCGGTCGTCTCGCACTCGCGGTGGGCGTCGGGATCGTTCCCGTCGTCCTCACGGGTCTCGTGGGGTATCCCGCCTATGCCGCGCTCGGCATCTGGAGCGCGGCGTGCGTTCTGCTCACGGCGCTCGACGTCATGCTGGCTCCCAGCCCGCGTGCGGTCACCGTGACCCGCCGAGTGCCGAACCGCACGCGCATCGGCGAACTCGTGCCGGTCAGCGTGGCGCTGCAGAACACGGGCTCTCGCACCCTGCACGCGCTGATCCGCGACGCCTGGCAGCCCACGGCCGGCGCGGACGGCACCAGGCAGCGCCTCGTGGTCCCGCCCGGCGAGCGACGCCGCGTCGAGATCCCGCTCCTCCCCCGCCGAAGAGGCGAGCTCGTGAGCGAGTTCGTCATGGTGCGCTCGCGCGGACCGCTCGGCCTCGCGGGTCGCCAGGCTCGCCACCGCGTGCGCGGGGCGATCCGCGTGCTGCCGGCGTTCTCCTCCCGCAAGCATCTGCCGTCGCGGCTGGCGCGTCTGCGCGAGCTCGACGGCAACACCAGCATCCAGGTCCGCGGTCAGGGCACCGAGTTCGACTCCCTCCGCGAGTACGTCCGCGGCGATGACGTGCGTTCGATCGACTGGCGCGCCACCGCGCGCGCGGGCACCACCATGCTGCGCACCTGGCGTCCCGAGCGCGACCGCCACGTGGTCATCATCATCGACACCGGACGGACCGCTGCGGCGCGCGTCGGAGACGGCACACGCGTCGACGCCTCGCTGGAGGCCGCGCTGCTGCTCGCCGCCCTCGCGGCGCGGGCAGGCGACCACGTGCACTTGCTCATGTACGACCGTGTGGTGCGGGCCAGGGTCACCGGCGTGGAGGGCGCAGCCCTGCTCCCCGCTCTGACCGATGCGATGGCCCCGGTCCACGCTCGACTCGTCGACACCGACTGGCCGAGCGCGTTCGCCGCGGTGCGCACGCTCACGACGCGCCCCTCGCTCATCGTCGTGCTCACGGCGCAGGATGCCGCGGAATCGGCCAGAGGCTTCCTCGGCGCCTTCCCCGACGCGACCCGCGCCACCTCGATCCTCGTCGGCTCGGTCACGGACGACGGGATCGCCAGCCTCGCCAGACAGCGTGGGAGCCGCGAGGAGGTCTACGTCGCGGCCGCCGCCGAGAAGACGATGCGCGAGGCCGAGAACGTCGCGGACGCGATCCGCAGGGCGGGTGGGGAGGCGATCGCCGCCGACCCGGAGTCCTTGCCGCCGCGTATCGCCGATCGCTACCTCGAGCTCAAGGCCGCGGGTCGGCTCTGACGCGAGACCGAGCGAGCGCGCGAGCCGGCGTCAGCCGGCGACGAGCCGCGGGGTGCCCGCCTCGTACTCGACGAGGTCGCCGGTCTCGCCGCGCAGGTACGCGCGACGGCCGATCACGAGCATGTAGATCAGGAACACCGCGAGCGCTGCGCCCCCGATGCCGATCTTCACCGGCCACGGCAGCGCCCAGCCCGTGACGAACCCCTCGACGAGACCCGCGAGGAACAGGGCGAACACGAGTCCGATCGCGACGGTGGCGAGCGACCGGCCCTCGGCGGCGAGCGACTCGCCGCGCGACCGGTTGCCCGGCGCGACCCATGACCAGAACAGGTGCAGACCGCCGGCTGCGGCGACGAAGATGCAGGTCATCTCGAGCAGACCGTGCGGAAGGATGTACAGCACCATCACATCGGCGCGGCCGTGCGCGGCCATGACCGCGCCGGAGATGCCGAGCCCGATGGCGTTCTGCACCAGGGCGTTCACTGGCCAGATTCCGGTGACCCCGAACAGCACGCACTGCAGCGCGATCCACGCGTTGTTCGTCCACACCATCCCCATGAAGACCGCGGCGGGGTTCTCGGTGTAGTAGCCGGTGAAGCTCTCGTCGGCGTACTGGGCGAGCAGGTCGGGCGGGCCGAGCGTCGCGATCAGTGCGGGATCAGAGGAGATCCAGACGGCGGTCCCGACCACGACGGCGATGAACGCCACGGCGATCACGAGCGTGGTCCACCGCAGGCGGTAGAGGGCGGCGGGCAGCTGCAGCGAGAAGAAGCGCGCGATCTGGGTGAGGATGCTGTCGGAGGCACCCGTCAGGCGCAGCCGGGCCCGCACGAGGATGGTCGAGAGGTACGACCCCTGCGGCGACTCCCCCACCGACGTCTTCAGCTCGGCGAGATCGGCGGATGCCGCTCGGTAGCGCACGATGAGCTCGTCGACGCCCGCTCCGTCCAGGCGCTCGCGGCTCAGCCGGTCGAGCCGCTCCCACTCGGCGCGGCGTGCATCGGTCAGCGCATCGGCATCCACCTGATTTACTGTACTCATGTCCGCGCCGCTCGATACGTCCGACGAGGTGCTCTCCGGTGAGGCCGTCGCGATCGACGTGCAGCCGATCGGCTTCGTGCTGCGTGCCGCCGGCGCCATCATCGACATGCTCGTCAGCCTCGGCGTCTTCCTGCTGTGGATCTTCCTGCGCATCTGGCTGGTCAACGCCGGGATCCTCGACGAGGCCACGGACCGTATCGCGACCGTGAGCGCACTCGTCGTGAGCTTCATCGTCCTGCCGATCACGATGGAGATGGCGCTCAAGGGACGCAGTCTGGGAAAGCTCGCGGTCGGCGGGCGCATCGTGCGCATCGACGGCGGCGCCCCGGGCTTCCGGCACGCGTTCATCCGCGCCCTGCTGGGCGTCCTCGAGATCTACATGACCCTCGGCAGCGTCGCCGTGCTCGCCGGTGCGTTCAGCGCGCGATCGCAACGCCTGGGCGACATGGTCGCCGGGACATACAGCCAGCGCGTGCGCACGCCCAAACTGGTCCCGTCCGTTCCCGTACTGCCGCCGTCTCTCGCGGGGTGGGCGCAGATCGCCGACGTCGCTCGACTGCCGGACCGCCTCGCCCGCCGCATCTCGCAGTTCCTGCAGAGCGCGCCCCGCATGGTCCCCGCTGCGCGGCTCCGCGTGGCGCACGACCTGCTCGCCGAGGCGTCTCCGTTCATCTCACCGCTCCCCCCGGTCTCACCCGAAGAGGTGCTCATCGGCGTCACCGTGCTCCGCCGCGAGCGGGAGCGGCGGGCGCTGGAGAACGCCGACCGCAGGGCCGAGCGTCTGACGGGATGGCGCGTCGGGGTCTAGGCGCGCAGGGCCTCGTGCCGCACCACGAGCCATCCGGCAGGGACCGAGAGGCGGTCGGCGTGCGGGGCGCAGAGGTCGTGGGCGTGCGGGTGGTTCGCGATGCCGAGCGGACCGAGCGCGGCCATCTGGTCGCCGTAGTCGTAGGTGAGCGTCGCCACGGCTTCACGCGCACAGCCGACCTTCGAGCAGAGTCTTCCGTCCATCACCGTCAGGTTACGTCTGGGAGTGGCCGGGGGCTCGACGCCGCGCCGCACTCGGTTCGCCCTAGACTTTCGCTATGCCCCGCAGGTCCCGCATGTCCGCCTCTCCTCGGCGCGGCGCACGTCACGGTCGACACGGTCGCCTCGGTCGCAGCGAGGTCGTCCGCCCGCCGCTTGCTCCCCTCGACGGCCGCATCGACCGGTTCGACCTGACCGTCGGCACTGCCGTGGAGTTCCTCCGCGGCACCTGGCCCGAGCTGCAGGACGTACGCTTCGAGATCGGCGCAATGCCGGCGTTCGACGGCGGCGAGGAGGTGCCCCGGTGGTACCTCGACCGCGAGAACCGCCGGATCGTGCTGTTCCGTCTCCCCATCGAGCGGCTGCTGCCCCCTGGCCACGATGACAACGCGCACCGGCGCATGGCGATCGAGAGCGCGGTGTTCCGTGCCGCGGCCGAGTACGTCGGGCGCGAACCCTGGGACCTCGGCGGCCACGACCACTGACGCGACCACGGACGCGGGGCTTGCGGAGCCCCGCGTCGTCACGGGTAGACGGTGATCGTCTGCTGCGCCCCGGCCTCGGGCCATACGGGCCAGCCGGCGAGCGCACCGGCCGCGGTCATCCGCACGGAGGCGTGGACGGGACCGGAGGTGCTCAGCGAATATGACGTGCGGGGGTCCACCTCGAACGAGGCCGACGATCCGGCGGGCACGGTGACCGTCGACGGCTCGTCGCCCGAAACGGCGATCTCGACGACGGCATCTTCGTCCTCGTCGTTCGCGAGCACGAGGCGTGGTGCGGGGCCCTCGGGGATCGAGACGATGACCTCGTCGTCGAACTCCGGAGCGGGGAGCAGCCATGCGAAGTCCGTCTGCGGCCCGGAGCCGTCCTGCTCGCGGATACCCGCGAGCACGGGCGCCTCCGCCTCGATGTCCACCACGTACTCTCCGACCGGGACAGAGGCCAGAGAGATCTCCGTCGGCTGATCGGCCGCGAGCGTGACGGGGAGCTCCGTGACCGCCGAGGACTCGCCGACCCTCCGCATCGTGACAACGACGTCGGTGTCGACGTCCGGCGACATCAGGCGCAGCACCGCCATCTCGCTGCCGTCGGCAGGCGCCTGGAGCACCTGGACGCCCGGGATCACGGGATGCCGCTGCGGCGCCGACACCGCGTCCTGCAGGTCGACTCCCGCCGGGTCGAGCGTACGGGTGAGCGACGACTGCAGCACAGCGCGCACCGGCGATCCCGTGACCGTCACCTTGACGATCGGGATCTCCGAGCCGCTCGCGATCGACGACAGCGGCAGCGCCGCCTGGGTGCCCGCGGGCACGATGACGGAGGTGGAGGCTCGGACCGTGCCGAAGACCGACAGGGAGACGGTGCTGGGGACGGCGCCGGGGTTGGTGAGGACGACGACGTCCTTCGCGCCGGTCTCGACGGTGCCGCCGACCAGCCAGGACTCACTGCTCGCAGGGCGGCAGGGAGCGGCGGCGAACCCGAAGAGGTCGTCCTCCGCCAGCGCGAAGGATTCGGTTCCGGCGATGAGTGGCGCCCTGCGATCCTGCACCTCGCCGACGAGGCGACGCACCTCCACCGCGCCGACGAGGTCGTCGGCGGTGATCGACGTGGACTCCGGTGTGCCCGCCGTTCCGCCGCTCGCGAAGCGCGGCGATGCCGCCGACACCATCTCGAGCGAGTTCAGAGGGTCACGGCCGAGCGCGCGGAAGTCCCCGTTGCACACCAGCACTGCATCGCCGGGCAACGGGGTGACGTCGGCCTGCGCCGGCTCATGGGCGATCGTGGGCAGGGTGGCTGAGATCGCGAGCACGGTGCCGACCACACAGGCCGCCGCGACGAGAGCGCCGGTGATCACGCGAGCGCTGGTCGCCGCCACGCGGAAGGCACGGTTGCCGGTCATCGCCTGCCCTCCTCGGGGTCGGTGTCGCTCGCGGGACGCGGATCGCGGTCGCTCGGTCGTTCGAGGTCCGTGTCCGTGTCCGTGACGACGTCATCGCGCGGAGCGTCGTCGACGGTGGCACCGGCTGAATCGCTCGGAGCGGCCGGGTCGCCGTCGACGTCGACGGCCGCGTGAGCGCCTGCATCCGCCTCGTCTTCCGCGTCGGTTTGCTCTTCCGCTGTCTGCTCATCGGCCCCGTCACCGGCGATCTGGTCGATGCGCTCGTCGTGCTCGGAGAGCTCGTCGTGCTCGGAAGCCTCCACGTCCTCCGCGTGACGAGGCAGCACCAGTCGCTCCTCGGGCGCGAGCCCGACGATGCGAGGGGTCGCGCGCGCGGCGCGGCGGGAGGCCCGGGTAGGGATCGAGAGGAGCAGGGCGGCGAACAGGAGCACGAGCTGCACCGTGGCGACGAGACGGGCCGTCGCCTCCTGCCCCGTGGAGAGCGTCGCGCGCGGGGCGGCATCCGCTTCGAGCCGGTAGAGGACGCCGCGATCGGTCGTTCCCGCCTGCACGAAACCGGCGCGCTGATCGAGCGCGGTGATCGCCGCAGTCCCGAGCGTCCTGGCTCGGTCGGACTGGTCGTCCGCCACCGAGGCGAGGAGCACGTACGAGATCCCGAGGTCGCCGAGTTGTGCCGCGGCGTCGAAGTCGCGCGCGGAGAGCAGATCGACAGACAGCGTGGTGATGTCGCGGCCGAGGGGCTCGGTCGCGGTGGAGAGCATCGTGGTCTGCGCACCCAGGGTCTCACTGGCGCCCCAGGCCACCTCGGCGGCCAGCCCGCCCTCGTCGCGCGGGGTGAGCACGAGTGTTCCGACCGGGCTGTCCTCACCGGCCTGCGCCGCGACGTAGGCGGGCAGGGTCGATGCGGGTCCGTCGGTGAGCGCCGTGCGGCCCGTGTGGAAGGCGGCGAGAGCCGGCACCGCGCACACGGCGACGGCGAGACCGGCGACAGCCGCGCCGATGACGCGGAGTCGGGGCAGCGAGACCGCGCTGTCGAGCGTCACGAGCGCCGCGCCGAGCACACCGAGCCAGGCGAGGCTCAGACCGTTGCCGGGCCAGATCGCGACGGGAGTGCCCTGGGCGAACGAGACGGCGATGCCGACCGCGAGGAAGGCCGTGGCGAGTCCGCTCGCGGCCACGACCAGGAGGGTGATCCCGACGCGCCAGCGCGGTGAGACCGCCGCGATCAGCGCCAGGAGCGCGAGCGGTGCGGACAGCATCCCGATCCAGGGCGCCAGGCCAGGCCCGAGGATGTCCGCCCAGCCACCGAGGTCCGCGGAGGGGAATCCCGAAGCGAGAGCGAGGCGACCTGCCTGATCGGCGGCGACCTGAGGTCCGGCCCAGATCAGGCCGGGGTCGCCGAGCAGGGCGATGAGGCTCCCGTGACGGAGCTGCCAGACGACCAGGGGTGCGAAGAGCGCTGCGCTGGGCACGAGCACCCACAGCAGGCGGATCGCGCCGCGCACGCGGGCGCCCGCCAGGCTGATGCCGACGGCGATGACCCACAGCAGCAGCAGCGCGGGAACGAGCGAGGGCGCGCAGGCGGTGACTCCCGCGAAGAGGAGGGAGGCGGCTCCGGCGGCTCCCCACGACCGGTGCGACACCACCGCCGCGTGGAAGAGCCAGGGCAGCAGCAGGTGCACGAGCACGCCGGTGGGCCGGCCGTCGACGAGAGCGGCGAGGAAGGTCGGGGCGAGCGCCCACACGATGCCGGCGAGGATGCGGAGGCCCGCGCGATCCGTGACGCGAGTCGCCGCGAACCACGCGCCGAGCACGGCGAGAGGGAGTGCGAGCACCCACAGGAGCACGAGGGCGAAGGATGGGCCGGCCGGCCACAGCGAACCGAGCACCGCGATCACCCCGGCGAAGGGATCGGCAGGCCCCACGACGTCGACGCCGAGACCGCGGATGCCCCAGGCCGCGTCGGCCCAGAGAGCCGCGACCGTCGTGCGCAGGGGCAGCAGCGCGCCTCCACCGAGGACCGGCCACGCGAGCAGGGAGGTGAACGTGGCGACGCTGACCGCCAGGGCCGCGAGAACGGCCCACGCTCCCCCGCCGGAGAAGAAACGCAGCTCGTTGGCGACGCCGCGTTCGCTGCCGTGCCCGTCGTCCAGACGGCGGCGGAGGTCCGCCCGGCTGACACGCAGCGGCGCGATGCTGGACCAGGTGGAGGTGCGGAACTCGCGGATGCGCTGGCGCGAACGCGCCACGGCGCCCACCCTCGCCATCGCGGTCGCCGCCGCTCCCCACTCCGGGGCCACGGCTTCGGGGCGCTTGCCGATGAGATGCGTGATGGAGCGCCACAGCGCGAGAGGCAGCAGCGTGAGCCAGTGCAGCGGGACCACCGCCGCCGGCGCGTAGGCGAGGCGACGGTGCAGCTGCGCGAGCCTCTGCGCGAAGGCTCGCCGGCCTCTACCTGTCGGGAGCGCTGCAGGGCCGTCGGGTGACACCGAGAGACGGGCCGAGGGCGCCAGCACCACCCGGCCGCCGCCGAGGCGAGCGCGGACTCCGAGATCGAGTCCCTCGTCGGCGCCCCCGAGTGCGCGATCCGGACGCAGGGCGTCCCGCACCTGGGAGCGGATGAGCATCCCGCGGATGTCGGCGCCGAGGACGTCGTCCCGGCCGTCGTGCTGTCCCTGATCGAGCTCGCCCGCGGCGAGCTCGACGGAGCGTCCGAGACTCGTCATGCTCACGCCGAGTGAGACGATCTCGCGGTCGTTGTCGGTCTCCACCAGTTTCGGCGCGGCGATGGCGGCGGACGGCGACCGCTCGAGCGTGCCGACGAGTCGCTCCAGAGCCCGCGGGTGCGGGGCGGTGTCGTGCGCGAGGAGCCAGACCGCGCTGCCCTCCGGGATCCGCGGCCTCGCCAGGTCGACCGCATCCGCGAAGGACGTGCTCGTGCGGGCCTCGATGACCCCCTCGACCAGCTCACCGACGGTCGCGCTCTCCCGTGCGGTCGTCGCGTCGCCGCACATCACCAACGTGATCGCCGCCGGCGCGACGGTCTGTGAACGCAGAGCGTCCAGCGTGTGCAGCAGCTGCGCGCGGGCGGACGAACCGGGGCGCGCGACGATGATGGCATGAACTCGGGCTGGCATGACGTCGTCAGCCTATGCGGGCTCGTCACTCGCCGGATGCAGTGCGCGCGGCGTGGCCCGAAGCCCGGTCGTCAGCTCGCGCGACGCTTGAGCTTGCGGCGCTCGCGCTCGGACAGTCCGCCCCAGATGCCGAAGCGCTCGTCGTTGTTGAGCGCGTATTCGAGGCACTCGCCGCGCACGTCGCACGAGGTGCAGATGCGCTTCGCGTCGCGGGTCGATCCGCCCTTCTCGGGGAAGAAGGCCTCCGGATCGGTCTGCGAACACAGAGCATCGGTCTGCCACGCGAGCGCGTTGTCGTCGTCGGCCTCGACCTTGCGCACCCCGGGAACGCCCAGGTTGACCGGGTCGACGAACCAGTTGTCCGGCACGTCCGAACGGTATCCCGTCATCTCGATCTCCAACCCTGTATTCCGCCCCCTCGGCGGGCCGTGCACCACTAATTACACCCGTGTGATTCGCATCGGTCAAGTCGCGGATCGTAAACCCTCAACGATGTCTTGAAGGTTCATCTCGCCCCTTCGGCGTGTCGCTCCGGCGTGTCGCGAGGTCAGCGCGCGTCCGCCGCAGTGCCGGGCGTCGCGATGAACGCCTCTCCGGGGCCGGTCAGGGTCACACGCCCCTCCTCGGCACCGGCGTAGACGACCGTGCCGACGGGCACCGTGCGTCGTCCGCCGTCGGCGCCGGTCACGGCGACATCGCCGGCCGTCGCGAGCACCATCGTCGGGCCGTTCACCGGCACCTCGACGGCATCGCCCGACAGTGTGGCGCGCTGGAGGGCGAAGTCTTCGACCGGCACCTCGTAGGTCGTGAGGGTGCCGCTCGCCGCCGGTCGCAGCACCGGAACCTCCCCGGCCGTCGTGTCGAGGATCGAGAGCAGCTCCTGGACGTCTATGCGCTTGGGCGTCAGCCCCCCGCGCAGCACGTTGTCGCTCGCCGCCATGATCTCGACGCCGAGGCCGGAGATGTAGGCGTGCAGAAGTCCCGCCCGCAGGAAGACGCCCTCGCCCCGGCGCAGCACGACGTGGTTCATGAGGAGCGCGACGACCACGCCCGGGTCGCCGGGGTAGGTCGACGAGATGGCCGACACGGCCCGCAGAGCGTCCGCCCATTCCCCCGTCGCCGACCCGGCCGCCGTGCGCACCGCCGCGATGACGTCGTCGACCTCGCTCTGCGCGTCGCCGGAGAGCAGCCAGCCGATCGTCTCGCGGAGGACGTCGCCCCCGCCGGAGAGATGGTCGACGAGCGAGCCCACGCCCGTGCCGCCGTTCAGCTCGGCGAGCAGCCGCAGGGTGTCGGGCACCTCACGCAGCCCGCTCAGCGACTCGAAGCGATCGCTCAGCGCGACGATGAGCTCCGGCTTGTGGTTGTCGTCGCGGTAGTTGCGCCGCGGGTCGTCCAGTGCGAGCTCGGACTCGCGCTTCCAGCCGGCGCGCGCCTGGGCGATGGTCGGATGCACTTGGATCGACAGCGGCGACGCGGCCGCGAGCAGCTTGAGCAGGTACGGCAGGGAACCACCCGTGACGGAGTCGAGCGTTCCGCCCTCCTCGACGTCGGCGGGGTCCCCGGGGTGGTCCCCGAACCAGACCTCGGCCTCCGGCTGAGCCGCGGGCTCGCGGCCCTCGAGGTCGGCGAGAAGAGTGGTGGATCCCCAGGCGTAGTCGCGGGGCACGTTCGTCAGGCTGAGCAGCATGTGACCAGGGTAGGGCGAGCGGCGTTCGAGGAGCGACTCGATGACACGGCGCCGGAGCGCGCGGGGCATCCGGTCGGCGTCCGGGTGCGCGCTGTAGCCTGATCCCGATGGCGCAGTACACGAAGCATCCGGTCTCCGCTCCGCCCCGCGCACCGGAACGCGAGTCGACGGGGCATCTGCTGCTGCGCGGTTACATCATCCTCGTGCTGTTCGCCACGTTCGCGCACTCGGCGGTCTACAACCTCCTCGGCGAACTGGGCGCAGGCGCCGTCCTCGCGGCATTCGTCATCGTCACGCTCGCGATCGGCATCCCGATGGTGTCGCGCCGCCGCCCGCAGGCGTTCGCCTGGCGCCGTCTGCCGTGGGCCGCGACGGCCTATACGGTGCTCGCTCTCGTGTCCGTGGCGTGGTCGCAGTGGCGCGGTGCCACCCTCCTCACGTGGGCTCTGCTCGCCGGAGTCACGGTGAACGCCCTCTTCATCGTGCACGTGCTGAGCTGGAGCGAGATCGTGCGCGCCCTCGCATCCGCGTTCAAGTGGATCCTCGGACTGTCTCTCGCGATCGAGCTGTGGGTCGCTCTCGTCGTGCACGGGCCCATCCTGCCGAACTTCTTCGTCCGGCCGGACGGCGAGGTGAACGCGCACTGGTACTGGGTCCGCGGCAACCTGTTCGACGGAGAGCGCATCCAGGGCATCGTCGGCAACTCGAATCTGCTGGCGATCATCAGCCTGTTCGCCCTCATCACCTTCGGGATCCGGTTCGCGGCGCGAGCCAGGTGGCGCACGACGCTCGCCCTCTGGTCGCTGCTCGCGGCGTACTTCCTCGTCAGAGCAGGATCGGCGACCGCGTACGCCTGCGCCGCGGCGGCCCTCGTCGTCCTCGTGGTCGCGTTGCTCATGCGTCGCACCACGACCCCCGGAGCACGCACCCGCCTCTACGTCATCTTCATCGGCGGCGCCGTCGTGCTCGCGGGCGCCGTCTGGCTGCTCCGCGGTCCGCTGCTCTCGGTGCTCGGTCGGAGCGCCGACCTCACCGGCCGCTCCGACAAGATCTGGGAGAAGGTGCTCGAGCGGATCTCGCAGCATCCGCTCTTCGGCAACGGCTTCTCCAGCCCGTGGGTGCCGTTCGACCCGGCGTTCGACGAGTGGATCGTCGACCACGGGATCACGGTCTTCCACGCGCACAACATGTGGCTCGACGTCCTCATGCAGCTCGGCGTGCTCGGTCTGGTTCTGATGACCCTCGCCTATCTGAGCCTGCTCTGGCGCTCCTGGTTCTTCGCGGTCGACCGTCCGCGCTGGGACCTCACGGCCGATCGCGAGTACTCGCCGCTCACCCTGCTCCCCAGCCTCTTCACCGTCGTGCTGCTCGTGCAGGGCCTCACCGAGTCCACGCCGATCATGCTCTGGGGCTGGATGCTGCTGGTGATGCTCAGCTTCAAGATCAAATCCGTCCCGCTCGTCGGCGTCGGCGAACGCGACCGCGTGATCGAGCGCGGCGAGAGAGCACGGCGGGTTCCGTGACGCCCGAACGGCGTCTCGCCGACCTGCTCGGATCCGCGGAGTTCGCCAGGGCGTTCACGATCGCGGTTCTCGCCGCGGTGTTCGGTTCGTTCACGATCGAACGCCTCACATCGACGGTGACGCTGGCGACCGTCATCGCCGTGCTGTGCGGCGTGGGAGCGAGCGTGCTCTGGGTCCGGCGCGCGGAGCTCTCCCCTCTGCGCCTGGCCCCGTCGTCGCTCGTCGCCTTCCTCGCGTGGGCGCTGGTGAGTCTGGTCTGGACCGCTGACAGGTCCGACACCGCCTTCGGCTGGATGGCCCTCGTCGGCTTCGCCTTCCTCGCGATCGCGGTCGGGCACGTGCGCGACACCCTCCAGACTGTCCGAGCCCTCGGCGACACGCTGCGCATCCTGCTGGTGCTGTCGCTCGCGATGGAGATCCTCTCCGGGATCCTGCTCGACATGCCGTTCGGATTCCTCGGCATCCAGGGGAACCTCGCCCTCGGCGGTCCTGTGCAGGGCCTGTTCGGCAGCCGCAACATGCTCGGTTTCGTCGCCGTCATCGCGCTCATCACCTTCGTGATCGAGTGGCGCTCCCAGTCCGTCACCGCCCCGCTCGCTATCCCGTCGATCGCGCTCGCGGCACTGCTCGCCTTCCTGTCGTCCTCCCCCACCGTGATCGTCCTCGCCGTGGCCGTCGGGGTGAGCACGGTCGCGCTCATGATCGTGCGTCACACGCCGCGCGAGCGCCGCGGCGTGGTGCAGTGGGTGCTCAGCGTGCTCGTCGTCATCGCCCTCGTCGCGGCCTTCATCCTGCGGCACGCGATCATCCGGCTGCTCGACGCCGGGTCGGATTTCTCGATCCGCGCGACCCTGTGGAACACGATCCTCGACTTCGTCTCGCTCAAGCCGATCCAGGGCTGGGGCTGGTTCGGCCCCTGGTCGCGGGGGGAGTTCCCCTTCACGTATATCAACTTCCTCCTCGACGACCGGCATCAGAGCGCGCTGAACTCCTACTTCGACGTGATGCTGCAGCTCGGCTGGGCGGGCCTCGTGCTCTTCCTGCTGCTCGGCGGCGTCGCGATGGTCCGCTCCTGGCTGGTCGCCAGCGCGCGCCGCTCCGTCGTCTACGCGTGGACGCCGCTCATGCTGGTGACCCTCGCCGTCGACTCGATGTTCGAGAGCTTTACCCTCGAAGGCGCCGGGTGGTTCCTGCTCGTGCTCTGCGCGCTGCGCGCCGGTCAGTCGCGGTCGTGGCGCGAGAACATCGACGCAGCCCACACGGGCGCGATCCCCACGCTGCATCCCGAGCGGTAGCCGCGTGCGGCGCCCTCGGGGGAATCCTCGTCTCGCCCGGGTAGGCTGGGGTCTGCTCGCGGCGTCCTGCGAGACCACACCCTCCCGGAGATCCCACTCGTGACACACGTCCCCTTCGACCCGGCGTCCGCCACGATCGTCATCGTCACCTACAACCGATCGCACCTCCTCACCGGACTCCTCGAGAGCATCACGGCGATGGACCCCAAGCCCGGGCACGTCGTGATCATCGACAACGCGTCCTCCGACGACACGACCGAGGTCGTCGAGTCGTTCCGTCCGCGCCTCGGGACCGAGGTCGTGTACCGCCGTCTCGAGACGAACACGGGCGGCTCCGGCGGGTTCAGCGAGGGCATGCGCACCGCGTACGAGCTCGGCTCCGAGTGGATCTGGATGATGGACGACGACGTCGAGGTCATGACGGACGGACTCGCCAAGATGGGCAAGTGGGCGCCCCGTTTCAAGAGCATCCAGGGTCGCCGATACGACTACGACGGCAGCGAGTTCTACTGGCAGTACCGCATCGCGGAGCGCATGGGCATCCCGATCCCGTTCGCGCCGTCGGGCTTCGACGCCTCCGGGTTCAAGGAGATGAACAGCGGATGCTTCGAGGGGATGTTCATCCACCGCTCGATCGTCACGCAGATCGGGCTCCCCGACCCCCGTTTCTTCATCTACTGGGACGACCAGATGTACGGCTGGCTGGCCTCACGCAAGACCACGGCCGTGATCGTCGACGAATTCGTGCTGCGACGCACCCGTGAGATCAAGCAGTGGGACATGGGCATCCGCCACATGAACGCGTCGAGCAACGCCTACCGGTTCTACATCATGCGCAACCGCGCGTACCTCAAGCAGTACTACCGCGTGCACGACAACTACAACCCCGTGCTCTTCGGCCTGGGCACCGCCATGACCTTCGCCAAGGAGCTCATCCGCCTGTTCTTCGTCGAGCGCACCGTGCGCGGTACGAGCAACCTGTTTCGCGGGCTCAAGGAGGGCGGCCGGCTCGGGCGCGACCGCTCGTGGAAGCCGATGCCCCCTCTGGAGGACTGAGCATGAGCGACGAGCAGCAGCCGGACCTGCAATGGGGTCCCCTCGAGCAGAGGCCGCAGCGCCGCGGGCGGGTGTGGGTGATCGTCGGTGCCGCCGTCGCGGCTCTCGTGCTCGTCGGCGCGTTGCTCTTCTTCCTGCTGCCGCGGGGCGAGGACAGCCCGAGGCCGGAGGTGAGCACCACGCCGTCGCCCTCCGCGAGCGTCACCGAGGAGCCGACGCCTGGGTCCACCGCAGGGCCCGAGCCGAGCATGACACCCGTCACCACTCCCCCGCCCGTGCCGGATCCGTCCGTCGATGCTTTCCGCGATCAGGTCAGAGGGTGGCTCGATGACGCGCTGACCGGCATCGACATCGTCTCAGCATCCAGCGGTCAAGAGGCCCTCGGCGTCGTCGAGACCCTCGAAGACGATGTGCAGCGGCTCTCGGAGACTCCTGCTCCGTCCTCGATCCAATCGGAGTGGTCAGAGGCGCTGGGCGATTACGCGGAATCGCTCACCGCTCTTCGAGCGGTTGTGTCCGACGGTTCCGGCACTGCAGCCTCCGTCGAGTCGGCGCGTGCTTCCGCTGAAAAGCTCCGCGCTGTCGTGGGGCTGTGACGCCCGGTCAGGCTTGCGCTTCCAACCGACGGAGTCTCTCCTCGTAGTGCGACGCCAGCTCCAGCCGGAGCCGGGCGCGCTCATGCTCGGCCCGAGCACGCGAGAGCACGTCGTCGGAGTCCGCGTCCTCGAGCGCGAGTCGCCCACGAAGCGCCTCGAAGCGTTGCTCGAGAGCAGCGAGCTGGGGCGCGATGCGATCGAACTCCGATCGCACATACGAGAAGTCTGCTTGCGTGCCGGTCAGTCGCGCATCGTAATCGCGCTGCGAAGCAGCCACCTGCTCGAGCGCCGCCTCCAGCCGCTCGTTCACTCGCGCGTCGACTCGGCGTTCGACCATGACGTCGATTCGTCGACGAAGTCTGTTCAGCATTGGTTCCTCAATCATTCGGGTGATGGTGGGGAGACGATGACCGGTCAGCGGTGATAGGTGATCCGTCCGCTGTCGATCCACGAGCGGACGAGCGTCGATTCGAGATCGATGCGGTGTTCCGCGCCCACCGCCGAGGGGTCGCCGAACGCGTGGTTCCAGGAGGTCTGATCCGGCGCATCGATGAACGAGAAGCCTGTCGCGTCCACCGCGGCATCGGGGAACAGCCTGGTGGCGATCCACAGCATCACTGTCCCGGTGGTCGCCCATTGGCCACCTTCCCTCGGATCGGCCCCCAGCGCCTCGCCGAGCGGCAGGACGACCTCCCTGTTCGGTATGGTCACGATCCCGAGGTCGGTCGGCCAGAAAGCCGGAGTCTTCGGGTTCTCCCACAGGAGCCTGCCTGGCTCGACCATGAGATAGAGCCGCTCGGGATAGGCGTCGAAGAACCAGGGAGTAGGCCGCACGCCCCTGTTGAAGACGACAACGTCGACGCGGCGGCCGGCCGTCGCCGGCGAACCCGGGTCATCCATTCGGAAGCCGTTTACGCGGAAGACGACATCCGCGGAGTCGACCATCGCCGCCCGCTCTTCGGAGGGCTCCAGAGGCTGATTGCCGACGACGGCGACCCGTCGAATCGGCGAGGCGCCGTACGAAGCCACCAGCGGACGGATGCGATCGTAGAACGCGACCTCGTCGGTCGACCTCTCATCGCTCTCGACGAGCTTCCTCACACGCCCCATAGGAAATCAGCTTAGGGCAAGCGGGCGCGTCACCCGGCGCCCGATCAGGGCCTGTCGATCGAGCGCCCGTAGAGTAGTCGGCGTGACTTCTGCGCAGACGATCGACCTGTCCTCGGCGACCATCGGCCCCGGCTCGCCCGTGTTCACGATCGCCGAGATGTCGGGCAACCACAACGGCGACATCGATCGAGCTCTCGCCATCGTCGACGCGGTCGCCGCGACCGGAGCGAACGCACTCAAGATCCAGACCTATACGGCCGACACCCTGACGATCGACTCCGATCAGCCGGCGTTCCGTGTGACCAGCGACCACGGACTGTGGGGCGATCGCAACCTTTACGCGCTGTACCAGGAGGCCCATACCCCCTGGGAATGGCACGCGGCGATCTTCGAGCGGGCGAGGTCGCACGGGCTGATCCCCTTCTCCACGCCGTTCGACCCCAGTTCCGTGGCCTTCCTCGAAGAACTCGGCGTGGAGCTGTACAAGACGGCGTCGGCGGAGATCGTCGATCTGCCTCTACTGCGCGAGGTCGCGCGTACCGGCAAGCCCATGATCGTCTCGACCGGCATGGCCACCCTGTCGGAGATCGACGCAGCGGTCTCGGCGATCCGAGGCGCGGGATGCACCGAGCTCGTCCTCCTCGCCTGCACCGCCGCCTATCCGGCAGTGCCGGAAGAGGCGCGTCTGGGCAACATCAGGGCGCTGCGTGATTCCTTCGATGTGCCCGTCGGACTGTCCGACCACACGCTCGGCATCGGAGTGGCCGTCGCGGCGGCCGCCCTCGGCGCCGTCGTGATCGAGAAGCATGTCACGCTCGACCGCGCCGACGGTGGCGTCGACGCCGACTTCTCCCTCACGCCCTCGGAGTTCCGCTCCTTGGTGACCGCCGCAGAGCAGGCCCGCATCGCCGTCGGCAGCGGCGTCTCCTTCGGTCCAACCGAGCAGGAGCACGCGGTCCTCGCGCTACGTCGTTCGCTCTTCGTGGTGGCCGACGTGCGAGCCGGCGACAGGATCACGCCCGATAACGTTCGATCCATCCGACCTGCGGGAGGCCTGAACCCGGACGATATCGATCTCGTGCGCACGCGTACCTTCTCTCGCGACGTCCGGCGGGGCACTCCGCTGACCTGGGATCTGCTCTAGCGTCGACTATCGCTGTCGCAGGCGCCACTGCGACAGCGCGAGGAATCCGGCCTCATCGGCAGGATTCTGGGGGAGATATCCCGCTCGCTCGAAGACACGCCGCGACGCAGCGTTCTGCTCGTGCACGACGGCGATCATCCGCACGGGGTCAGGCGCGATGAGAGCGCGCTGCGCCGCGGCGAGGGCGCGCCCGGCCACCCCTCGTCCGCGAGCGTCGGGGGCGACCGTTATCGAGACCTCCCAGTCCGTGGTGGAGCGGCGGTCCCATCGGCATGTCGCCACGGGGACCCCTCCCTCCTCGATGACGAGCAACCGACGGTCGGCGGCAGCAAGGCTGCGGGTGAGCCACGCGAGATGCCCCTGCTCGTCCACGACGGAGCCGTCGCGTGAGTTTCGTCGCGTGACCTCGTCGTTCCGCCACGCCAGGAGCAACTCGGCGTCGTCCTCGCGAGCCAGGCGCGCGCGCACGGACGGAGCACCGGTCGACGATCCGCCGGTCGGCGCCGCGGTGCGGGGCGTTCTCAGCAATTGCTCCCAGGAGGCGACGATCCGCCAGGTGCCGAGACCGTCGACGGTCGCCGACAGACGCGCCCCCCGCTCGGCCAGCTGCCGGCGGGAGCGCATCAGGCCGCCGAGAGAACGGAGCCCCTGCTCGAGATCGTCGTGCGGGGGTTCGCCGAGGCCTTCGGCGAGCCCTGCCTCAAGCACCTCACGATAACCGGCTCGTTGATTGTCCACCGCGCAGACGAGCGCCATCGGGAGCCCCATGCAGGCGAAGTCCCATACCGAGGTTCCCGCCGCTGTCACCGCCAGGTCATGTGCCCTGGCGAGCGCCGGGAGGTCATCGACGAAGCCGACGATGCGAACGACGTGTCGTGACGCCCTGGCTGCCTCGACGACCTCCGGTCGTTCCCGCGGATCGACCGCGGTGACCTCGAGCGGTCCTTCGATCGAGTCGAGCCCGGCGACGATTCGCGCGGTGAGTCGCCCGGGGTCCGTGCCGCCCATCACCACGAGCACTCGCGGCGTCGCGTTGTCGATGCGAGGCGCGTCCCGCTGCCGACGAACCTGGTCGCGAATCACGGCGGCATCGATTCCAGCGAGATGCGCGCGGCCGAGTTCGGGCGCGACGAAGGTTCGCTCTGATCCCAGATTGGCGTCGATGGACAGGTCGGCGGCTCGCACACCGTAGGAGCCATCCTGCATGTTGCTGACCAGGGCACCCGAGCTCGACAGGTCGGGTACCGACCAGTATGTGTCTAGGTGCACGACGTCGGCACCTCGGGCGGCGTCGAGCAAGTCGGCATCGCAGGAGGACACGGGCCGAGGTGGCGTGGCGCCGGGTAGAAAGCGCTCCAGGACCGACGTCGCCGCTTCGTCGAGGTCGCCGGCGATGGACGTGGCCCACCCTCGCTCCTTCGCGGTCCGAGCGATCGCGATCACTCGCATGAGGTGGCCCATGCCGTAGTCGGCTCCGGCGTTGCAGTGGAAGAGAACCCGCCGAGCAGTGGTCATGCGGTGTCCTCCTTGCCGGGGTGCGGGCGCACCCACCCGATAGGATAGGGCGAGCGTGGGACAACCCGAGCATCCACGCGATGACGACAACGCTGAGGAGACAGAGTGTCGGTTCTCGAGGGCGCGAGCATCCTCATCACGGGCGGCACCGGGTCGTTCGGCAAGGCGTTCATCCGCCACGCGATGACGCACCTGAATCCGCGTCGGCTGGTCATCTTCTCCCGCGACGAGCTCAAACAGTACGAAGTCCGTCAGCAGTTCGGCGACGACCCTCGCCTGCGCTGGTTCATCGGCGACATCCGCGACGAGCGGCGTTTGGCGCGTGCTCTCCACGGCGTGGACTACGTCGTGCATGCCGCTGCGCTGAAACAGGTCGACACCGCCGAGTACAACCCATTCGAGTTCGTGAAGACCAATGTCCTCGGCAGTCAGAACGTCATCGAAGCGTCCATCGACGCCGGGGTGAAGCGCGTGGTGGCGCTGTCCACCGACAAGGCGTCGAGCCCGATCAACCTCTACGGCGCCACGAAGCTCACCGCGGACAAGCTCTTCATCACGGGAAACCACTACGCGGCCGCGTACGACACGCGATTCGCGGTCGTGCGCTATGGCAACGTGATGGGGTCACGCGGCTCGGTCATCCCGTTCTTCGAGCGACTGGGCGCCGAGGGCAAGCCGCTTCCGATCACCGATCTGCGGTGCACGCGGTTCTTCATCACGCTGCCGCAGGCAGTCGAGATGGTCGTCGACACATTCGAGCTCATGCAGGGCGGCGAACTGCTCGTCCCCCGAATCCCGTCGATGAAGGTCACGGACCTCGCTCACGCCGTCGTGCCGGGCGCCGAGCTCGTAGACGTCGGCCTGCGACCCGGCGAGAAGCTGCACGAAGAGATGATCAGCCCGGAAGAGGGGCGACGTGCCGTCGTCGTCCAGGACGGGAGATACTTCATCATCCAGCCCGACCTGGCCTCGTGGGGCTACCGGGTGCCGGAGGGTGCCGTACCCGTGCCCGAAGGATTCGCGTATCGCTCGGACAGCAACGACCGGTGGTACTCGCGGGAGGAGATCGCCGCGATCATCGAGGCGGGGATCTGACGGTGCTGCCGTACGGGAGGCAGTCGATCTCAGAGGACGACATCGAAGCGGTGGTCGAGGTCCTCCGCGGTGACTGGCTCACCACCGGCCCGGCCGTGGCGGCGTTCGAAGCGAGGCTGGGTGAGATCGCGGGCGGTCACCGCGCGGTGTCAGCGACCTCCGGTACGGCTGCCCTCCACATGGCCTATGCCGCAGCCGGGATCGCGGCCGGAGACGCGGTGATCTCGACCCCCATGACCTTCGTGGCGACGACGGCCACCGCGTCGATGCTCGGAGCCCGCATCGTGTTCGCCGACGTCGAAGAGGACACCGCGCTGATCGATCCGCTCGCCGTCGACGCACTCGCCGACGAGAGGACCCGCGTCATCGCCGCCGTCGACTACGCCGGCCATCCTGCTGACTACGACCCGCTGAACGCGACAGCTGCGCGCGTCGGCGCCCTCGTCCTCGACGACGCGGCGCACTCGATCGGCAGCACGTACAAGGGCCGGCCGGTGGGCGATCTCGCCGACCTCACCGCGCTGTCCTTCTTCCCGACCAAGAACCTCACCACGGGCGAGGGCGGCGCCCTCATCGCGAAGGACCCACAGCTTGCCCAGCGCGCGCACGAGTTTCACTTCATCGGGCTGGTGCGCGATCCCGAGCGCTTCCAGATCGTCGATGAGGGCCCCTGGCACCAGGAGGTGCACGAGTTCGGAGTGAACTACCGGCTCACCGACATCGCGAGCGCACTCGGCCTCTCGCAACTCGCCCGTCTCGACGCGTTCAAGCGGCGCCGGGCTCAGATCACCAGTCGCTACGATGACGCGCTCTCCGACATCGACGGCGTTCGGACACCCGTGCAACGGGCTGATGTGGATCCGATGCGGCACCTCTACCCGGTGCGGATCCTCGACGGACGACGCCGCGAGGTCTTCGAGCGCATGCGGGCGAACGGCATCGGAGTACAGGTGAACTACATGCCCGTGTACTGGCACCCGGTCTACGCCGACGCGGGTTACCGTCGCGGAATGTGTCCGAACGCCGAGGCCTTCTACCGGGAGGAGCTGTCGCTCCCGATCCACCCCGAGCTCACCGACGCGCAGGTCGACTCCGTCGTGGACGCGCTCGTCCAGGCGCTTCGATGAAGGTCGGCATCATCACCCAGGCGCGGATGACGAGCACGCGCCTCCCCGGCAAGGTGATGCTGACGGCGGCAGGCCGGCCGCTGCTGGACTTCCACCTCGATCGCCTCCTCGCGACCGCTCTGCCGGTGATCGTCGCCACGACCACCAATGCTTCGGATGAGCCGATCGTGTCGCTCGCTCGGGCCAGGGACGTCGCGGTGTTCCGTGGCAGCGAGAACGATGTGCTGAGCCGCTTCGCGGGGGCGGCGGCGGAAGCCGGGCTGGACGTCGTCGTCAGGGTGACCTCCGACTGCCCCCTGCTGGACCCCGCCGTGATCACGGAGGCCGTGCGCCGCTTCGTGCAGATCGACGACCCCGACGCCCACGTCTCTAACGTCCTCGATCGCACCTATCCGCGTGGCCTCGATGTCGAGGTCTTCTCTGCCGCGGCACTCGCCGAGGCACAGCGGGAGGCGACGGAGCCCGCTGATCGCGAGCACGTCACCCCCTATCTCTACGCCAACCGCACGGGGCGCGCGACCCTGCATGCGATCACGCGCTCCCCAGACGCCTCGCGGTATCGCGTCACACTCGACACCGCGGACGACCTCACCGTGATCCGGGCGCTGATCGAGGAGCACGACGCCGCGTCGTTGGACGCCGACGCGCTGATCGCCGTCCTCGATCAGCATCCGGAACTGGTGGCGGTGAACGCCGACGTGGAGCAGAAGAAGCTCGGCGAGTAGCACGCTGCCAGCAGCCGCCTACGAGTTGTAGTCGGCGTTGTAGCGGTCGAGGACGTCGGCGATGGGTGCGTCGAGGACGAGCGTCCCCTTGTCGAGATAGAGCCCGCGCGTGCAGAATCGGCGGAGGTCTCGTTCGTTGTGGCTCACGAAGAACAGCGTGCGGCCCTCGGCGAGCAGTTCGTCGATGCGCTTGTAGCACTTGTCGCGGAACGCCTTGTCGCCGACCGCGAGCACCTCGTCCACGAGCAGGATGGGCTCGTCGAGCTGCGAGACCACCGAGAACGCCAAGCGGACCTTCATACCGTTGGACAAGTGCTTGTACGGGGTGTCCTCGAACCCGCGAAGCTCGGCGAACGCGATGATGTCGTCGTACCGGCGCGTCACCTCCGCCTTGGACATGCCGTGCAGTCCGGCGGTGAGGCGCACGTTCTCCCGGACCGTCAGATCGCCGACGAACCCGCCGGTGATCTCGATCAGCGGCGCGACGCCACCGTTGACCTTCACCGACCCCTCGTCGCACAGCAAGACGCCTGCGACGAGACGCAGAAGGGTCGACTTGCCTTGGCCGTTGCGGCCGACGACCCCGATCGACTCACCCGCCTGCACCGAGAAGGTGACGTCCCGCAGCGCCCAGAACTCACCGGGGCGCGAGCGTCGGGACGCTCCCGAGAACATGTCCTTGAAGCTGCGGCGTCCCCGCCTGTTGCGACGAAAGCGGACGCCGAGCCCTGATACCTCGATGGCCGTCGACATCACAGCTCCTTCAGCACGGGTCGTTCCAGCGCGCGGAAGGTCCAGATCCCCAGGACCAGGATGACGACACACATCATCGCGCTGATCGCCACGGGCACCGGATCCCAGAGCTCCGGGAAGAATCCGACCCGGTAGAGGGTGAAGATCCCCGCGAGCGGATTGAAGGCGCCGATGATGTGGAACGGGTCAGGCAGGTCGCGGAAGCTGTAGATCACGGGCGAGGCGTAGAACAGCGCCCGGAGGACGAGCGCCGTGGTGCGCTCGAGATCGGTGTACAACACGCACAGTGGCGCGACGAGAAGTCCGAGCCCGACGAGGAGCACGACCTGCATGATGACCGCCACGGGGAACCACAGGAGCGACCAGCTGACCGTCGCCCCGCTGAACACCGCGAAGAGCACGAGGACCGGCATCGAGAAGAGGAACTCGATGCCCTTGCTCAGGACGATGCGGTTGACCCAGATCGACCGAGGGATCGCGGTCGACCTCACGAGCCGCGAATCCTTGCGGAAGGCACGCGTGAAGTCTGACACCGAGCTGTTGAACCACACCCAGGGCAGTAGCGCCACGATGAGGAAGACGATGTACGGGTCCTCCCCCACACTCCGGTGGAAGACCTGGGTGAAGACGAACCAGTAGATCGCGCTCATCACCAGGGGGTCGAGCACCGACCACAGGTAGCCGAGGAAGCTCGTCGCGTACCGGACCTTCAGGTCGCGGGCGGACAGCAGCCACAGCGAATGCAGATAACGTCGGGGCGTTCCCGGCGCCCCGACAGCATCGTGACTCACAGTGTCGAGTCTAGGCGAGCGAGTTGTTCCACATCGACAGCGCCGAGCCGATCGCCATGTGCATGTCGAGGTACTGGTACGTGCCGAGGCGGCCGCCGAAATGGACGCCCTGCTCGCCCTTTGCGAGCTCGCGGTAGGCCAGCAGTCCGTCGCGATCGGTCGGCGTGTTCACCGGGTAGTACGGCTCGTCCTCGCGGTTCGCGAACCGGGAGAACTCGCGCATGATGACCGTCTTGTCCGAGTTGTAGACGTCCTTGCGCTCGGGGTGGAAGTGCTTGAACTCGTGGATGCGCGTATACGGGACGTCCATGTCCGGGTAGTTCATGACGCTCGTGCCCTGGAAGTCGCCCACGTTGAGGACCTCCTGTTCGAAGTCGAGCGTGCGCCAGCTCAGAGCGCCCTCCGCGTAGTCGAAGTAGCGGTCGACGGGGCCCGTGTAGACGATCGGGAGCTGACCGACGGTGGCGCGCTTGTTGAGCGGCTGCGACTCGTCGAAGTAGTCGACGTCGAGCTTGACCTCGATGTTGGGGTGGTCGGCCATGCGCTCGAGCCACGCGGTGTACCCGTCGGTCGGCAGACCCTCCCACGTGTCGTTGAAGTAGCGGTTGTCGTACGTGTACCGCACGGGCAGACGGCTGATGATGTCGCCGGAGAGCTTCTGCGGGTCGGTCTGCCACTGCTTGGCCGTGTAGTCGCGGAAGAAGGCCTCGAACAGCGGGCGCCCGACGAGCGCGATGCCCTTCTCCTCGAAGTTGGTGGCGTTGCTGACGTCGAACTCCCCCGCCTGCTCCTTGACGAGCGCACGGGCCTGGTCGGGCGTGTACGCCGCCTGGAAGAACTGGTTGATGGTGCCGAGGTTGACCGGCATGGGGAACACGGTGCCCTTGTGGGTCGTGTATACGCGGTGAACGTAGTTCGTGAACGACGTGAAGCGGTTGACGTACTCCCAGACCGTGGCGTTCGACGTGTGGAACAGGTGCGCTCCGTAGCGGTGGACCTCGATGCCCGTCTCCGGCTCCGCCTCGCTGTAGGCGTTCCCGCCGATGTGGTGCCGACGGTCGATGACCGTGACCTTGCGGCCGGCTTCAGCCGCCCGCTCTGCGATGGTGAGGCCGAAGAAGCCCGATCCGACGACGAGGAGATCCATATTGCTGCTTTCTGCCCGAGGAGGCTCAGAGACGCGCGGGCTGGCCGCGGCACACACGACACACCACTCTACCGGCAGCTTCTTCTGCGAATCTGTCGGGCGCCGTCAGCTCGAGTCGGCACGCCCCCCGTCTCCGAGATCCAGCATCCGGGCGAGCATGGGAGCGAGAGTACGCCCGTACGCATCCGACGTGTGATTGTCGTCGATGTAGATCGCGACGTTGCCGATCACCCCGTAGCAGGTCCCCTCCGGGCACAGCCACGGACGGAAGTCCACACCGATGATGCCGTCGGACGCAACGAACTCCGCGAAAGAGCGTTCCCCCTCCTGCCCGATGTCGTCGACGGCGCACTGCTGCGGGTCTTTCTGCGCATCGATCGCCGCATTCACGCAGGCGTACATGTCGAAGTCGAACCGCGGGTTGTCACGGACGGCGATCACCGCGATGCCCTCGGCGATCAGATTCTCGGCGATCTCTGGAACACCCTCGATCAGAACTTCCGTCGAAGTCGGGCTCGCGCGAGTCACGACCAGGTAGACGACGTCGGGCCGGATCTGTTCGACGTACTGCATCGCAGCGACCCGCCACTCATCGCACGGGGGTCCCGGCGAAGACCAGGACGGAGCTCCGATTCCGAGCGCGCACCCTCCCTTGAGCAGCGCCACGAGCTCCCACGCCTCTTGCGCCGCGACGATCTTGAGGGGGGACATGAGCTGCTGCGCGTGTGAATCGCCGATGACGAGCACTCGCGGGGCGTCGACCTCGTGTGCGCGCGACGTCTGCACACAGCTCCCATCGAGCACGGGAGCCGATGGACGCAGCCGCCCGGAACATTGAGTGTCGAGCTCGACCCACTCGGACTCGAGCGAGGTCGCCGAGGGATGCAGAGGTGCGGAGGCGATATCGATCTCTGGGTGGTCGAGATGCGCGGCACCCGGATAGGAGTCGGTCGTAGCCTCGAGTTGGGCGGTGGTCTGGTGCAGGTGAGTCCCCTGCCAAGCGGAGAGCGGGACGGCGACGGTCAGCGTGGCTGTGCCGATGAGCAGGAACGGCAGACGACGTCCGCCGCGGACGGTGCCGAGATCCCAGGCCGGCCTCTCGACGATTCGAGTCAGGCACCCTGCCAGGACTGCAGAGAGCACGAGGATTCCGGCTCCGGCGACCACGCCCGGAACCGGGCGGCCGGATATCGTCATCCAGGTGATCAGCACCGGCCAGTGTACGAGATATAGAGCGTAAGAGTTTCGTGCGACCGCCCGCAGCGGCCGTGAGGCGAGAAGCGCCCCAGGTCCGCCGCGAGGGTTGTCCCGTCCGCCTATGATCACGAGCGCCGTGCACACCACCGGCCAGAGGGCGAGGTATCCGGGGAACCCGCCCTGCACGTCCAGAACCAGCCCGCACACAGCGATTCCCGCCAGGCCCACCCATCCTCCGACAGCAGCCACTGTCGGACGCAAGCGCACGTGCGGCACAGCCAGCGCGACGAGCGAACCGGCTGCGAACTCCCAGAGGCGAGCACCTGTGTCGAAGTACGCGAACACCTGCGACTCCGAGGTCAACGAGATCGAGTGGACGAGCGAGAGCGCGAACACGGCGGAGAACACTATCGCCAACGCGGGGAGGATCATTCTGCGACGTTGACGGAAGAGAAGCCACACCGCACCGATCAGCACAGGCCAGAGAAGGAACACCTGCCCCTGCACGGAGAGCGACCAGAAATGCTGGAAAGGGCTCGGGACGACCGCATCGCGGGCGTAATAGTCGACACCGGAGAACGCCAGGGCCCAGTTCTCGACATAGAAGAGACTGGACCACGCCTCCGACCACGCGCGCGTCCACTCTGTGCGCGGATAAGCGGCGGCCACCACGCCGAGGGTCAGCAGAACTGTGGCCGTGGCCGCCGGCACGAGGCGAAGGAACCTCCGCGCCCAGAAAGTCGCGAGCGCGAGAGGGCGATCGTCCTGGATTCGCCGGGCGAAGGAGCCGGTGAGGAAGAATGCCGACACCATGAGGAACACGTCCACGCCACCGGACACCCGGCCGAGCCAGACGTGATAGACGACGATCAAGAGAACCGCGAGCGCCCTCAAGCCATCGATATCAGCGCGGTATTCGGCCTGCTCGTGCATAACGGTCGCGTCCCGATGTGTTCGTCTGCGCGTCGGGAGTGTCATCATCACATGGCCGGTGCGGGCTCGCACCTCGTCGAGGGGTGGCTTCGAACAGCTTAACCGGTCGCACTGAGCAAGCCGTCGACCGCCTCTTCGAGACGAGGCTTGAGCATCCGCACGTATTCGAGATTGAGATGGTCGGCGTCGTAGTAGACGGGCACGCCGCCGACGACTGCGTAGCACGATTCATCGTCGCAGAACGAGGTCGTCAGATCCACCGATGCGATCAGCGGCGATCCGGAATCGCCAGCGGCCGCGACGACCGGATCAGGCGGCTGGGCCTGAGCGCGCGGACGTGCACACACGAGCGGATCCTCGGCGTTGAGCAGCACGCAATCAGGCGAGCGCACCTCTCCGTTCCACGGCGGATCGGCGACCGCGAGCACCCTTGTCCCGACCGCAGCCCAGGACCGCCAGTAACTCGACAGCCCTCGCTTCATCTGCTCCGCGGACGGCGCGCCGCTGCCGTCGTCCACGGTCTGCTGCCGGGATGCCATTGCGGTGATGACGAGATCGGGTGACTCCTCGACGATGGTCTCCGAGAGGTCATGCGACCATGCCTCGCAGAGGCGCGCGTCAGCCGGCGCCCAGGCTCCACGGAAGCCCACGAACGTGACGTCGGCCACGGGGCAGCCGCCGAAGTAGCTGGTCGTGACGATCCAGTCCCGCTCGCGGGCCATATCGAAGACCGCCCCCTGCCATTGCTGAGCGTGGGAATCGCCGACCAACCACACGCGCGTAGGATTCTGCGCTCCGCCCGAGAAGTCGCACTCCATCGTGGTCTTCTTCTCGCCGTACTCGAGGATCGGGAGGAACTCTCCGCACTCGGGGGGCGTGTAGGAGTAGAGATTGCGGTCCGTCATGACGGAGTAGTGTGCGGCTCCGAACGGATCGTCGCAGTCGGCTCCCGGCGCGAGCGCCAGCGGCCCCTCGCACGAGACCGCGACGACTTCGTCGGGCGGCCTGTCCGCCTCGACTCGCGCGTTGTACCAGGTGAGGAGAGCAGCGGCCAGTGCGCCGATCGTCATCAGTCCGATGATCATGAGTGCGAGCGCCCGCGCAGTGGACCCCTTCCAGTAACTCCACCGCTGACCAGCGTCCTCGACGAACCGCTTCGTCAGTGCCGCAAGCACGAGCGCGACTCCGAGGACAGCGAACTTCGAAACGGTAGAGGCTTCCGCGGCCAAGACGAACGGGGCGATGACTATCAGCGGCCAATGCCAGAGATACAACGAGTAAGACACTCCGCCCACCCATTGAACGGGGCGAAGCGCGGTGATGCGCGAGTGCCACAGAGCAGCACCATGGTTGCCAGCGAGGATAACCAAGGCCGTTCCGAGTACGGGGACCAGCGCCGCGTACCCCGGAAATGACGTCGTGTGATCGAATGTCACGGCCGAGTAAGCGATGAGGCCGAACCCGACGAGGCTGAGAAGGTTGGCCGCGAGACGATGCAGCGGTATTTTCGCTCCCAGCAGAGCGATTGCGCCCCCCACCGCGAATTCCCACCCTCTCGTAAACGTCGCGAAGTACGCCTGAGAGGGCGCGACCAGGGTGTAGACGATGCTCGAGACGAGCGAGAGCGCTCCCACGACGATCACCACCATGAAGATCGCCGCGGTGGATCGCGATCTGATGCCACGCCGGGTGAGCGAACGTGCCCGGCGAGCGAGGAGGACCGCCGCGATCAGAAGCACGGGCCAGATGATGTAGAACTGCTCCTCCACGGAGAGCGACCAGTAATGCTGGACGAGGCTCGCCGCGTCGTTGAGGGCGGAGTAGTTGACGGACATGGCCGCGAGGAACCAGTTCTCGACGTACCCGGCGCTGGCAACGATCTCCCAGACGTTGCGTCCCCACCGCGGGTACGGAAGGAAGACAGCTGCGAGAACGAGGGACACGACGAGAACCAGGAATGCCGCAGGAAGCAGACGACGGATCCGGCGCGCGTAGAAGGCCCCGAGCCGCACTCCCCCTGTTCGGGCGATCTCGCCGGTGAGATGACCGGTGATGAGGAAGCCGGAGATGACGAAGAACACGTCGACACCGACGTACCCGCCGGTGAGCCTCAACGGCCACAGATGGTTGAGGACGACGAGTCCGATCGCGAGAGCACGCAGGGCCTGGATATCGGTACGGAAGACCTTGCGATCCTTGGTTCCGACCGACCGCCCCTGTTCGTGGGCCACTGTGCTCACGAAGCGAGGTACTCCCGCAGCAACGTGTCTCCGACCTCGGCTGCGAATCCACTCTCTCGTGCGCGAGTGAGGTCGAGCACGCTGTTTCTCGGACGCGGGGCCACGGGCGCTGTCGCCGCGGCGAAGTAGTCCTCCGTGGACACACCGGTCACTCGCGCAGGGTCATGTCCCGTCAGCTCGAACACGCGTCGCGCGACGTCCGCCCATGTCACGGCGTCGCCGTCCGACGTGAGGTTGTAGACGCCGAAGGTGGGGCGCTTCTCGAGGAGATGTCTGATGAAACCGGCGATCTGCGAGGCGAACGTGAGTCGACCACGCTGGTCGTCGACCACCTTCGGGTCTATCCCCCGAGAGGCGAGCGACGCCATGGTCCTGACGAAGTTGTCACCGTCGCCGATCACCCAAGAGGTGCGGACGATGTAGTGACGCGGGACGGTCGATGCGGCGATGTCGCCGGCGGCCTTCGTCTGCCCGTAGACACCGAGGGGGCACAACGGATCGTCCTCGCGGTAGGCACGGTCGGAGGCGCCGTCGAACACGTAGTCGCTCGACACATGGACGAGGCTGATGCCGTTGGCGGCGGCTATCCGTGCAAGCCCCGCGGGCCCGGAAGCGTTCGCGGCCCATGCGTCGACCCGTCCCTCGGAGGTCTCGGCGAGGTCGACCGCGGTATAGGCAGCGGCGTTGATGATGGTCTCGTAGTCGCGCCAGCGTCGAGCTGAGGCGAGATCGGCGGACGCGAGATCGAGGTCGGCGCGCGTCGCCCACTCCACGTGGTCGAGCCCCGCGAGCTCGGCGCGGAGAGCGGTGCCGAGCTGACCGGCGGCGCCGAGGACGAGCGTCTTCCGCGGTGCAACCGGCTCCACATCGTCCAGACGCGGGTGGGCGAGGTCTTTCGCCGAGACCTCTGCATCGGTCAGCGGGATGGGCCAGGCGATGGCCGCAGTCTCATCGGCGAGATTCAGGAACGAGTAGGTCGCATCCGGTGACCAGTGGTCGTTGACCAGGTAGGTGTAGGCGGTGTCCGGCTCGAGCGTCTGATAGGAGTTGCCCACGCCGCGAGGCACGAAGATCGCTTTGGAAGCGTCGAGCTCTGTCGTGAAGACCGCACCGAACGAGGGACCATCACGAAGGTCGACCCACGCTCCGAAGATGCGTCCGGTGGCGACCGACACCCACTTGTCCCAGGGCTCGGCGTGGATCCCGCGGGTCGTACCCACGGCGTCGTTGAACGAGACGTTGTTCTGCACGGGCCCGAAGTCGGGGAGACCCGCGGCCGTCATCTTCTCGCGCTGCCAGTTCTCCTTGAACCAGCCGCGGGAGTCACCGTGCACGGGAAGGTCGAACACCACCAGGCCCGGGATCGACGTCTCGGTCCTGCTCAGCGACTTCCCGAAGTCGATTTCGCCCACGTCGGTCACTGTCCCTTCGAGGCGTAGAAGGCCTCGGTCTGATCCTTGGAGGGCGCCCACCACTCCTCGTTGTCCCGATACCACGCGATCGTGGCGGCGAGTCCCGATTCGAAATCGGCAAACCGAGGGGTCCATCCGAGCTCGGTCCGGAGCTTAGTCGAGTCGATCGCGTACCGCAGGTCGTGCCCGGCCCGGTCCGTCACATGATCGTAGGCGTCGCGGGGCTGCCCCATCTCCTTCAGGATCAACTCGACGACCTGCTTGTTATTGCGTTCGCCGTCGGCGCCGATCAGATAGGTGTCGCCGATACGTCCCTTCTCCATGATCGTCAGCACCGCGGAGGAGTGATCGTTCGCATGGATCCAGTCGCGCACGTTCTCCCCCGCTCCGTAGAGCTTGGGTCGGATGCCGCGGATGACGTTCGTGATCTGACGCGGGATGAACTTCTCGACGTGCTGGTAAGGACCGTAGTTGTTCGAGCAATTCGAGATCGTCGCCTGTACACCGAAAGAGCGAACCCACGCGCGCACGAGCAGGTCGCTCCCGGCCTTGGTCGACGAATAGGGAGACGACGGGTTGTACGGCGTCTGCTCGGTGAAACGCTCCGGGTCGTCGAGCTCGAGATCGCCGTACACCTCGTCCGTCGAGATGTGGTGGAAGCGCGTCTCGTGCTTCCTGGCCGCTTCGAGCAGGGTGTAGGTCCCGATGATGTTCGTGTCGAGGAACGGTCTCGGGCTGTGCAGCGAGTTGTCGTTGTGCGACTCCGCCGCGTAGTGCACGACGGCATCCGCCTCGGCCGTCAGACGGTCCACGAGCTCCGCGTCGGTGATGTCGCCGTGCACGAAGCGGACTCGGTCCTCGGGCAGCCCCGCGAGGGAGGCGCGGTTACCGGCGTACGTGAGGGCGTCGAGCACTGTGACCGTGTGATCGGTGTTCGCAACCACGTAGTGCACGAAGTTGGATCCGATGAAGCCGGCGCCGCCGGTGACGAGGATGTTCGACATCAACGACCTCTCTCCAGGGTCTCGAGCAGGTATGTGCCGTAGCCGGACTTGACGAGTTTCTCGGCGCGCTCTCGCAGCTGCTCGTCGGTCAGGAAGCCCTGACGCCAGGCGACCTCCTCCGGTACGCCGATGCGCAGCCCCGTGCGGCGCTCCATCGTGCGGACGTAGTCACCGGCATCCGACATCTGATCGAACGTCCCGGTGTCCAGCCATGCTGTCCCGCGCGGCAGCACTTCGACCTGAAGACTGCCCCGCTCGAGATACGCGCGGTTCACGTCGGTGATCTCGTACTCCCCGCGGGTGCTCGGCTGGAGGCCACGCGCGATCTCGACCACGTCGTTGTCATAGAAGTAGAGTCCGGGCACGGCGAAGTTGCTCTTCGGCCGGGCCGGTTTCTCCTCCAGCGACACAGCTTTGCCGTCCGCGTCGAATTCGACGACCCCGTAGGCGCTCGGCTCAGCGACCCAGTACGCGAACACTGCTCCGCCCTCGACGTCGGTGTATCGCTTGAGCTGTGTACCGAGACCGGGGCCGTAGAGGAGATTGTCCCCGAGGACCAGAGCCACGCTGTCGTCGCCGATGAAATCCGCGCCGATCACGAACGCCTGCGCGAGACCATCGGGAGAGGGCTGCTGGGCGAAGGTCAGGTTCACGCCGAACTGCGATCCGTCACCGAGGAGGCGCTCGAACTGCTCGGCATCATGCGGCGTTGTGATGATGAGGATGTCCTTGATTCCCGCCAGCATCAGCGTCGAGAGCGGGTAGTAGACCATCGGCTTGTCGTACACCGGGATCAGCTGCTTCGAGATGCCGATCGTGATCGGGTGCAATCGGGTTCCGGAGCCGCCGGCGAGAATGATGCCTTTCACCCCCATATCGTGCCATACGTAACCTGGTGGCTTGCGGCATGCCTCGTGACTTGCGTCACTTCAATCACACTGGCAACATTCGTCACTTTCCGCCACAATGAGCATGTGACCGGCACATCCCACACCCGCCTGCGTCGTCTCGTCTCGAGCGCTGCGGCCATCGTCTTCGCGGCTTCGCTTCTCGTCGCGGCGCCCGCGAGCGCGTCCAGCGCGACGATCGCCGCTAGTCAGGCTGGCGCGGTCACGGGCATCCCGCAGGCGGAGACCGGGATCGCAAAGACTGCGAATCTCTCGCTTTTCCGCGCGGGCAACATCATCTCGGATGCGTCGTTCTTCAATTCGTCGACGATGAGCGCCGCGCAGATCGACTCGTTCTTCCGCGGCAAGGTCGCCAGTTGCCAATCCGGCTACGTCTGCCTCAAGGACTATCGTCAGAACACTCCGAACAGGCCCGCAGACAGGTACTGCAACGGTTACAGCGGCGCAGGAAACGAGTCCGCCGCGACCATCATCTACCGCGTGGCGCAGTCGTGCGGCATCAACCCCCAGGTCTTCATCGTCATGCTGCAGAAGGAGCAGGGGCTCGTCACCCACACATGGCCGAGCTCCTGGCGCTACGACATGGCGCTGGGGCAGGGGTGTCCGGACACCGCACCGTGCGATCCAGCCTATGCCGGCTTCTTCTACCAGATCTACGGCGCGGGCCGTCAGATGAAGATCTACGCCGAGGGCCGCTACTTCACGTACTACGCCCCGGGCAAGACCTGGAACATTCTCTTCCACCCGAACGCCGCCTGCGGTCGCGGCCCTGTGTACATCGAGAACGTGGCAACCGCAGCGCTCTACTACTACACGCCGTATCAGCCGAACCAGGCTGCCCTCAACGCCGGTTACGGCACGGGGGACGGATGCTCCAGCTACGGCAACCGCAACTTCTATCAGTACTTCATCGACTGGTTCGGCTCGGTCAGCTACGACGTGGTCGGCGGCTTGGCGACATACTGGAGCTCACAGGGTGGAGGCAACGGCGCACTGGGCCAGCCCACCGGGGCGATGACCACCTGGCCGAACGAAGGCTGGTCGCAGCCGTTCGCTGGAGGCGACGTTTTCCAGAAGATCGGCACGACCGCTGTCCACTCCGTGCGCGGAGCGTTCAAGGCGGAATACGGAAGAGTCAACGGTTTCCGCAGCGGCCTGGGCTGGCCGACCAGCGACCAGGTCGGCATGTCCGGCGGGTTGTACCAGGACTTCGAGAACGGCCGGATCTACACGAAGTCGGGCGCCGCCGGGGTGGCGATCGCGGCACCGATGTTCGCCGAGCACGAGAAGCAGCGCAACGTCTTCGGGACCCTCGGCTGGCCGAAGGCGCGCGCATATCTCACCGCGGACGGCTCGCGCCAGGACTTCGACGGAGGCTCCATCTTCGCGAACTCGTCGGGCGTGTTCACCTTGCCTGCCGACATCGTGACCGCATACGACCGCGCAGGTGGGATCTCGCAGATGGGATCCCCGACCTCGGCGGTCACGAGCGACTCCCGCGGGCAGTACGTCTCCTTCACCGCGGGATGGATCCAGCGCAGCGGATCGGCGCTCGTCCTCGTCAAGGGCGCGCTCGGCAAAGCCTACGCGGCCCTGGGCGGCGGATCGGGCAAGCTCGGCGCGCCGTCGGGCGCCGAACGCCTCCTTCCCGGCGGAGGGTGGACGCAGAGCTTCACCGGTGGCGCCCTCTACCATTCGTCGTACGGAACGTTTTCGGTCACCGGCTTCTCTGCCGAACTCGCGGTACTGGGCGGCGTGGACAGCTTCGGCTACCCGAGCGCGGAAGCCGTCGTCGACGGATCGCGCAGCTCGCAGCAGTTCGGGTCTCGGACCATCGCAAAAGCCACACCTAACGGCGGCGCGTACGTCGTCACCGGCGCGATCGGCACGCACTACGCAGCGGCGGGTGGAGTCAAGAGCTTCTTGGGCGCCCCGACCGCCAAGGAGCGCACGCAGGGTGGAGGGTGGATCCAGGACTTCGAGGGCGGCCGCATCCTGCACTCGGTCTACGGAACCTTCGGCGTGCCGACTCCGATCGTCAAGGTGCTCGACGCCAACGGCGGGATCGCCTCGAGGATCGGGTGGCCGACCGCCGCCCCTGTGCAGACCTCGGACGGATGGCGCCAGGACTTCTCCGGAGGCACGCTTCTCGCCAGCACGGACGGCGTGAAGAGTGGAGCGATCGTGGGTGGGATCATGAACGTCGCCCGCAGCTACAACGCATTCGGCGACATCGGCTACCCCGCGGAGAAGGAGAACCTGACGACGAACGGCTGGCGTCAGCGCTTCGATACCGGCACGATCTTCGTTCCGAACGCCTACGCCCCGAGCGTCGTGAGCGGGGCCGTACACGAGTTGTACGTGTCGTTGGGCGGCGAGACCGTCACCGGGGTACCGACCGGCCCCGCGACCGTCATCGGCAGCGGACGCAGCCAGCAGTTCCAGCGATTTGGTGTGTACAGCAACCCGACAACCGGGACATGGCAGTCGAACGGGCTCATCAGAGATCGCTACACCGTGCTCGGCGGTCCTGCGGGGGTGCTGGGCTGGCCGACCGAGTCCTTGACCACGATCTCCGGAGGCTGGCGGCAGCTCTTCACCGGCGGCGCGATCTACTCAACTGCCGGCGGATCGGTCTACACCGTCAAAGGCTCGATCGGCGGCGAGTACATCCGCCGCGGCGCCGAGAAGGGGACCCTCGGGTGGCCGGTCGGCAACGAGGCACTCGTCGGTGGGCTGTGGTCGCAGAAGTTCCAGAACGGCACTCTCGTCCTGCTCCCCAGCGGAAGCTTCGAAGTGCGCTGACCGCACGGTGGGCACACCATCGGCCGGTATCATCGAGAAGCCATGATCGATTCACTCCGCACGCTCATCATCGTCCCCGCGTGGAACGAAGAGCAGAACGTCGGCAACACGGTCCGAGAGATCCTGAGCCTCGATGCGGGCTACGACATCGTCGTGGTCGACGACGGTTCCACCGACAGGACCGCGGAGGAGGCACGGCAGGCGGGCGCAGACGTGCTCGTCCTGCCGTTCAATATGGGCGTGGGCGGCGCCATGCGCACGGGCTTCACCTACGCCCAGCGTCATGGATACGCCCGCGCGATTCAGGTGGACGCGGACGGGCAGCACAACCCCCAGGACATCGCCGTCGTGCTCGACGGCCTGCAGAACGCGGACATCTCGATCGGCGCCCGCTTCGCGGAGGTCGGAGACTACAAGGCCCGCGGCCCCCGCCGATGGGCCATGAAGATGCTCGCCTCGGTTCTGTCGACGGTCGGCCGGACTCGCCTCACGGATGTCACCTCAGGGTTCCGAGCGGCAAACCGCCGGGCGATCGACCAGTACGTCCGCTACTACCCTGCGGAATATCTCGGCGACACCGTCGACTCCCTGGTCAGCGCTCTGCACTCGGGCCTCACCGTGACTCAGGTTCCGGTCGCGATGCGACCCCGCGCATACGGGCGCCCGAGCCAGAACCCCCTCGGCGCCACCGTGTACCTGCTGCGAACGACGTTCGCGCTCACCCTTGCGCTCCTTCGCGGCAGCCGCTCTGGAAAGGCATCGGCATGATCATCGCCGCCGGCATCGCCTTCGCCCTCATCGTCGTCACCCTGATCATCGTGATGCTTCTGCGCCGTCAGCTCCGCGAGAAGTACGCGATCCTGTGGCTTCTCATCGGGATCACGATCCTGATCCTCTCGATCTTCCCGTCGTTGCTGATCGGACTGTCTGCGTTCCTCGGCGTTGCCGTTCCATCGAACCTCATCTTCGCTCTCTCGATCGTGCTTCTGGTCGGCGTGACGCTGCATCTCTCGTGGGAACTGTCTCAGGCCGAAGACGAGATCCGGCGAGTGGCCGAGGAGGTCGCGATCCTCCGGACATCGATCGAAAGGCTCGAAGCACGGGACGACACCGGTTCACGCTCCACCCCGGCAGACAGGATTCCGACGCGGACCGACGCGGATGACGAGCACTGACGGCGCGGGCTCCGCGCTCCGCTGGATCCTGTTATCGACGGCTGTCGCCGGAATCCTCGGATATGTGATCCAGGTCGCAGCATCGCGCCTGCTGGACGGCTCCTCGTACGTCTCGTTCTCCGTGATGTGGTCGACCGTGTACCTCTGCGTCGCGGCGATGTCCGGCGTGCAGCAGGAGGTCGCTCGGGCAGCGCGCCCGTCTCGCGATCACACGCCGAGCACGGTACTGCGCTCGTTCACCCTCAGCGCGATCGCCGTCGTCATCATCGTCGCGCTCGGGGTGGCTGCCTGGCTGGCAGCGACCACTCTGCCCCTCCCCTTCGTCGGGCTCGGGGCGGTACTGAGCATCGCGTTCGTCGGCTACCTCGTCAACGCCGTCCTCAGCGGTGTTCTCTATGGACTGCGGCTCTGGCGCGGCGTCGCTCTCATCACCGCGCTCGATGCGGTTCTCCGGATCATCCTCCTCGCGGCGGCGTTCGCGTCGGGAGCTCACCCTCTGTGGCTCGGTCTCGGCATCGCGTTCCCGTTCGGTCTGTCGTTCGCCCTCGCGTGGACGGTGCTGCGCCCGGGCGTCGTCGGCCGGTTCGCCCTCGATGTCGGCTTCGCGAAGCTGTCGCGCAACGTACTCAGCACGGTGGGCGCAGCGGCGTGCAGCGGTGTCATGATCTCCGGTCTTCCTCTGCTCATCGGCGCGACCTCGGCGAAGGTCCCGGCATCAGCCGTCGGCGCGTTGCTCATGGCCATCAACCTCACAAGGGCCCCGATCGTCGTGCCCGTCGTAGCGATGCAGAGCTATCTGATCTCGGCGGTCTTCCGAGACCGGGATTCCGTGTCGACGCGGCGTCTGTTCGGCCTGCTCGGGGTGGCGATCGCCATCATGGCTGCACTGTCCGCGATGGCCTACTTCGTCGGCCCCTGGCTGATCGAACTGATCTCGGCGGGGTCGTTCGAGATCGACCCCCCTGTCATCGCGATCGTCGTGTTCAGCGCGGGTCTCGTCGCGCTGATGTGCGTCACCGGACCGGCGCTGGTCGCGCGCCGCGGTCACGTCGCCAATGTCCTCGGCTGGGGCGTGGCCGCCGCGCTCACCGTCGCGTGCCTCCTGCTTCCCGTCGATTTCACCACCCGGGTCCTCACGGCGCTGACGGTGCCGGCGATAGGTGGTCTTGCAGCCCACGTCATCGCGCTGCTCGGCAGGGGTCGGAACGCTCCTTCCCACTCGTCCGGTGCCCTACCGGTCTGACGACGACCCCTCCGGTAAGATGGTCGAGGCTCACGCCAGACCATCGTTCTCCCGATTCAGGAGCAATCTTCATGACCGAAAGCCTGGCGCCGAAGCGCGCACTCATCACCGGAATCACGGGGCAGGACGGCAGCTACCTCGCCGAGCTCCTCCTCTCGAAGGGGTATGAGGTCCACGGCTTGATCCGCCGTTCATCGTCGTTCAACACGCAGCGGATCGATCACATCTACCAGCCGGCGCAGTCCGAGGATCAGCGGCTGTTCCTGCACTTCGCGGACCTCGCCGACGGGTCGCGCCTCGTGACGTTGCTCAACGAGATCCAGCCGCACGAGGTCTACAACCTCGCCGCGCAGTCGCACGTTCGCGTGAGCTTCGATGAGCCGGAGTACACCGGTGACGTCACGGGCCTCGCGACCACCCGTCTGCTCGAGGCCATCCGCGCGGCCCACGTCGACTGCCGCTTCTACCAGGCGTCGAGCTCGGAGATGTTCGGAGCCACGCCGCCGCCGCAGAACGAGGAGACCCCGTTCTACCCCCGTTCTCCCTACGGTGTCGCGAAGGTGTACTCCTACTGGATCACCCGCAACTATCGAGAGGCCTACGATCTCTTCGCGGTGAACGGCATCCTGTTCAATCACGAGTCGCCGCGCCGAGGCGGCACGTTCGTGACCCGCAAGATCACCCGCGCTGTCGCCCGCATCGCCGCCGGAGAGCAGAAGGAGCTCTACCTGGGCAACCTCGACTCCGTGCGCGACTGGGGCTACGCGCCGGAGTACGTCGAGGGCATGTGGCGCATGCTGCAGCACGATGAGCCGACCGACTACGTTCTCGCGACGAACACCGCGTACACGGTCAAGGACTTCCTCCGGTTCTCGTTCGAGCACGTCGGGCTGGATTGGGAGAAGTACGTCAAGTTCGACGAGCGCTACCTGCGCCCGACGGAGGTCGACGCGCTCATCGGCGACTACGGTCGCGCCAAGGATCTTCTCGGCTGGGAGCCCAGGGTGCTCACGCCGCGCCTCGCGCAGATCATGGTGGATGCGGATGCCGCCACCCTCGAGGTCGAGGGGCGCCACTACGTCGATCAGGTCCAGAGCTGACACGTGCGTGTACTGATCACCGGTGCCGGCGGGATGCTCGGCTCCGGCATCTCGGAGCGGTGGTCGTCCCGTCGTCCGGAGGATGACGTCCTGGCGCTCCGTCGTCAGGACGTCGACCTCCGCGACGCAGAGGCGACGAGCCGTGCGATAGGCACCGCGCGACCCGATCTGATCGTCCATGCCGCCGCGGTCGTCGGCGGTATCGCCGACAAGATCGCGCGCCCCCTTCCCTACCTGCTCGACAACCTCGCCGTCGACCGCGCCGTGATCGACGCCGCCGTGTCGAACGGGGTTCCTCGGATGGTCTACGTGGCCAGCGCCGCCGCCTATCCAGCGGCGGCGCAGAGCCCGATCGACGAGTCGCAGCTTTTCCGAGGTGAGCTCGAGTCCGCCAACGAGGGCTACGGTCTCGCGAAGCTCACCGGTCTCACCGCAGTACGCTACGCGGCGCAGCAGACCGGGCTCGCATACCGTTCGATCCTGCCGTCGAACCTGTACGGTCCCCGCGACACCTTCGCACCGGATCGAGCGCACCTCATCGCGTCGACCATCCGCAAAGCGCACGAGGCCAGGGAGACCGGCGCGGCCGCCGTGTCGGTCTGGGGCGACGGGACCGCGCGACGCGAGTTCACCTACGCTCCCGACCTTGCGGACTGGCTGGTCTCCGCGGTCGACGACATCGCAGCGTGGCCTTCTACCATGAACGTCGGAGCAGGCACGGATCACAGCATCCGTCAGTTCTACGAGATCGCATGCGAGATCGTCGGTTTCGACGGAGAACTCAAGTTCGACGTCAGCCGGCCGAGCGGTGTTCCTCAACGTCTTATCGACTCGACGATCGCGCGCTCCCACGGATGGGCCCCCGTGACTTCCATGGCCGACGGCATGCGCGCGTGCTACGACTCCTACCTGAGACAGATTGCGAACGGAGAACTTCGATGACCTCTGCTGAACCGGCCTATCCCCTGGCCACGACCACCTGGGACGATTCCGAGTATGCGGCGATCCGTCGCGTGACGGACAGCGGGCGCTTCACCATGGGTCCGCTGGTGAAGGAGTTCGAGGCGGGATTCGCAGCTCACTTCGGCGCAGAGTACGGCGTGATGGTCAACTCGGGCAGCTCGGCGAACCTGATCGCCGTCGCAGCGGCGGTGCTGGATCCCCGTATCGACCTCAATCGCGGTGACGAAGTTCTCGTTCCCGCCGTGTCCTGGCCGACCACCTACTACCCGCTGACCCAGTACGGGCTCCGCCCTCGGTTCGTCGATATCGACATCGACACGCTGAACGTCGACCTGGACCTGCTCGAGGAGGCGATCGGCCCGAGAACCAAGGCGCTGTTCGCCGTCAATCTGCTCGGCAACCCGAACGACTTCACGCGCCTGCGTGAGATCTGCGATCGGCACGGGTTGGTCCTGATGGAGGACAACTGCGAGTCCCTCGGCGCCGTCAGCGACGGGATCAACGCCGGGACCGCCGGCCTGGTCGGGACCTTCAGCTCGTTCTTCTCGCACCACATCGCCACCATGGAGGGCGGTGTGATCCTCACGGACGACGAGCAGATCTACCAGGAGATGCTCTCCCTGCGATCCCACGGCTGGACCCGGGACCTGCCCGACGAGAACCACGTGCACGATAAGACCGGGAATGCGTGGGACGACCTGTTCCGCTTCGTACTCCCCGGGTACAACGTGCGCCCCCTCGAGATGGAGGGAGCACTGGGCATCGAGCAGCTCAAGAAGATTCCCGCGCTGATCGCCGGTCGCCGCGAGAACGCGAAATACTTCGCAGAGCGCTTCGCAGACATCTCTTCCGTGCGACTCCAGAAGGAGACAGGGGAGAGCAGCTGGTTCGGCTTCTCTCTCGTGCTCGAAGGCTCGCTCGCGGGTCGTCGTTCGGACCTCGTTGCGGCCTTCGCCGAGGCGCGGATCGAGTCCCGTCCGATCGTCGCGGGCAACTTCACCCGCAACCCGGTCATGGCACATCTGGATGCCATCGTGCCGGCTGCTCTGCCGGCAGCCGACAAGGTCCACACAGACGGGCTCTTCGTCGGCAACCACCACTACCCCGTGCGCGACGGCATCGACCTCGTCGCCGACACCGTCGAGCGGGTAGCGCGCTCGTAGCGCTCAGCGCTTGCCGTCGCGAAGGGCACGCTCGAAGGTCTCGAGCGTGCCCTTCGCCGTCCTCTCCCAGGAGAACAGCTCCGCGCGCTCGTAGCCACGACGCGTGAGGTCGCGCATCAGCTCGGGATCCGTGGCCGCGGTCGTCATCGCGGCGGCGATGGATCCGAGGTCATTCGGGTCGATGAACAGAGCGACGTCGCCGACGACCTCGCGATAGACCGGGATGTCACTGATCATCACCGGAAGCCCGGCCATCATGGCCTCGAGCGCCGGCAGTGAGAACCCGTCGGCGAAGGAGGGCATCGCAAGGGCGGTCGCGGTCGAGTAGAGGTCCCGCATCTCGTCCGTGTCGACCCAGGAGCGCAGGTCGACCCAGTCCTGCATACCGGTCTCCGCCACGACGTCGATCAGCGGATCGTCACCGTGGCTGCCGGTGACGACGACGCGCGGGCGCACCTCGGGGTCGATCAAGGGCAGCGCCCGGATGAGCGACGGCCAGTTCTTATGCGGTCGGCGGTTGCCGGTTGCCAGGATCATCGCGCCGTCGGCGGAGGCGCGGGAGCGGTCGACACCCTGCAACGGGGTGCCCGCCAGAGGAACCAGGTCGATGCGCTCAGCATCCACCTTCAGGTACTGGACGATCGCCTGTCGTGATACCTCGCTGATCGTCAGGATACGAGCGGCGTTTCGAGCGGCCAGGCGCTCCATGACCTTCACCGGAAGGGTGTACATCGGCGTCGACATGTACTGCGGGTGGCTCCAGTAGAGCATGTCGTGCATGGAGATCACGGCCGGCATCTTCGTCCGTGCAGGCCCGAGCGTCATGGGCGAGTGCAGCAGATCGGCCTCGGCCGCAGCTGCAGCGCGCCCGCATCGGAGCTCGCCCCATGCCCACGCGAAACGGTTCTCGCCGCTGATGCCCGAGGCGATCGCCTCGCCGGGGAACCAACTCCGGTCGAGCTCCCAGCCCTCCGTGCTGAAGTATCCGATGTACTCGTGCTCCGGCGCCAGACGCCCGAGCTGCATGTACAGCTCCCGGGCGTACGTCTCCATCCCGCCCTTCTTGCCCGTCAGCGAGAGGAGATCGACGAAGATTCGTGCCATGGAAGGTGTCCTTTTCGTGTGCGTCACGCCGAGGGCGCGACGACGGCGGAGCGGGGGCTCGCCCCGCGCCCGCGCACGCGGCGCATACAGGGGCGCTCGATGAAGAACCAGCTGAGCATCGCCAGGACGACGGTGCCCACGATGGTGACGAGGATGAAGATCGGCATCCCCCAGCGGTCCCCGCCGAACAGCACGGTCAGCTGCTGGATCGGCCAGGCGTAGATGTAGAAGCCGTAGGAGATGTCGTTCTTGGCGATCCAGCGCGGCTGCGGGATCACCGTGGACAGGTAGAGCAGCCCGTACGCCAGGAAGGGTGAGGAGATCTGTCCGCCCCAGTGCGGAATGAGCGCGATGGATGCGACGGCCACGACGAGTGACGCTATCGCGACCCAGCGGTTCACGCCGAGCCGCTCGATCACGAGGAACGCGACAGCACCACCGAGGAAGAACGGAAGCAGTTTGAAGAGGAGCGTGAAACTGCCGTCTACACCGAGCCGCTCGGCGAACCCGATGTTCATCCACACGAGAACGGATACGACAAAGGCGATGACCGCAGGTACGTAGGATTTCCGGAAGAGTGCCCAGGCGCCCAGGAGCCACACGATCAGGTAGCAGAGGAACTCGTAATAGAGCGTCCAGAGGGAGCCGTTCCACGCGTTCGGATACGGCACCGTGTTCAGCGTCGCCCCGATGTCGTAGGTCGTGATGTCGAGTCCCAGGTTCCCCCAGATGTACTGCAGTGGCGTCACCGGCGTTGAGACGTACCCGGAGAGCGTGCCGTTCTCGACGAGAGCGGCGATCGGCCCGAAGACCACGACCGTGACGATCAGACAGACGAAGAACGCGGGATAGATACGAGCGATCCGATGCAGCAGGTAGTCTCCGGCGCTCGTCCGGAAACGACTTCGGGTGATCAGGAACCCGCTCAACACGAAGAACCCCGCCACGGCCCAACCACCGAGGTTCTCGCCGTGGATCTGCGGTCCTTCACCTCGCCCGGCGATATACCAGCTGTGCGCGAACAGAACCAGCGCAGCGAGGATCAGGCGGAACAGGTTGAGGCTGTTTGCCCGGTAAGGGAACTCGACCCCTTCCAGCGCATGTCGGCCGGTCACTTCAACAGATTCCGCGAAGCCATCTCGTCGAGCGACTTCTGATAGGTGTCTCCCTCGACCGGCTCGGATTTCACCCAGTCGACGAATCGCTGCACCCCTGCCGAGAACGCCACCTCGGGAGTGAAACCGAGGACCTCCCGCAGACGAGTCGTGTCCGCGACGTTGTGGCGGATGTCCCCGAGGCGGTAGTTGCCCGAAATATGGGTCGGCACGTCGACGCCGAAGGCGTTGAACAGCACACCGACGACCTCTTTGACGCTCGTCGCCTTCCCGGAGCCCACGTTGAAGATGCCGCCCGCTGCGGCCGGGTGCGTTGCTCCGAGGAAGGTGGCCTCGACCACGTCGTCGATGTAAACGAAGTCGCGCGTTTCGAGGCCGTCCTCGAAGATGTTGATCGCCTTGCCCTGGCGGATCAGCGTCGAGAAGATCGAGAGGATCCCCGTGTAGGGATTCTTCAGGGACTGACCAGGACCATACACGTTCTGATACCGCAGCGAGACGGGCTCGACTCCGATCGTAGGAGCCACTGTCATGATGAGCGACTCCTGCATCTGCTTGGTGATGCCATACACGGACGACGGGTGCAGCTTCGCGTCCTCATCCGTCGGAATCAGGGTCAGCGTCCCCTCCCCGTCGACGTGCACGTCGAAGTCGCCGGCGGCCATGTCTGCATCCGCGCGATGCGAGGGATAGACGACGCGCCCATCGCTCGTGCGGTAAGCGCCCTCGCCGTAGATCGATCGGGACGATGCCACGACGATACGACGAACAGCATGCTGCTCATTGGCGAGGATGTTGAGGAGCTTGGCGGTGCCGCCGATGTTCGTCTCGGTGTATCGGTCGATTTCGTACATCGACTGCCCTGTGCCGGTCTCGGCAGCAAGATGGATGACGACCGTCGCACCGCTCAGGGCGCGACGCAGGTCGTCGGCCGACGTCACAGTGCCCTCGATCACCTCGGCGACGCCGTCGAGCGACCGCAACAACGGCGACTGTTCGCGGGGGTCATCGCCGTGGACCTGGCTGATCAGCGCGTCGAGGACCGTGACCGTGTAACCCGCTTCGACGAACCGACGCGCGAGACGGGTTCCGATGAAACCGGCGCCCCCGGTGATGAGGATGTGTTCCGCCATGATTCTCTCCTGTAACTGGGTGCGACGCTCGGGCTCTGGAGCCTGTCAGAGCGCGAAGATGTGGGCCAGCGTCGATCTTAGCCCGGCGGACGTGCCGCCCCGGATGACGCCTGGGAGCTCGGCTACACCGTGCAGACGTGACATGAGGCGCACACGAGCGGTGGTCTCGGTCCGGCGCCAGCGCAGCGCCCGCGCCAGCTCTGCGGCCTGACGATAGTACGTCCGCTCGTCACGGAAACGGCGGCCGTCGAGGAGCGTCTTCTGTGAGGCGCTGCCCCCATGACGGCGGTATGAGAAGGCCCGAGTGGGGATGTACGCGAGCGTCCCACCGTCGAAGGCGATGTCCATGAGGAGAGCGAGATCCTGGATGATCGGCAACCCGTCGCGGAAATCGATGCGCTTGAGGGTCGCGGTCCGGAATGTCAAGGACGGCCAGTACAGCCAGTCGCCCCGGATCAGACTGGTGGCCATGCGGTCACCGCGGAGCACGGCGATCCCCTGCCCGCCCTTCGGCGCCAACAGTCCCTGCTTCACACGGTCGACGAGCGGCGAGATCTCCCGACCCACCTCGTCGATCACGTCGACACCAGGCTGGATCACGTCGGCATCGGGCACGCGGGTGATCACCTCGCGTACGAGCTGCAGGTAGTTCGGGTGCATGAGGTCGTCGCAACCGAGGATGGTCACGAACTCGCTCTCGGCTTGGCGGATCGCCTCACGATAGTTCTCTGTGATGCCCAGATTGACGGAGTTCCGCACGTACTCGATGCGGGGGTCCCCGAGATCCGCGAAGAACGCCGGCACACTGTCATCCGGGTAGCAGTCGTCGATGACGACGAGGCGCCAGTCCTCCATAGTTTGCGCCTGCACCGAGCGAACGGTCTGGTACAGCAGATCGGGATCGCCCCAGAAGGGCACGAAGATCTCATGAGTCATGACGCATCACATCCAGTCACACGGTAGAGGCGCGCATCACCGACCGCGTCGACCAGAGAGAGCGCTGTGGAATCGTCGAGATCTGTCAGGCCGTCGTACTCGTGTTCGGCGCCGTGAATCTCCTGCGTGCCGAAATCCAACACGTAGTGCACGCCAGATCGTCGCATGGCGTCGCAGACTGCGGTGCCCGGTCGCGCGTCGGCGAGACGCTCCAGGATCAGCAGGTCATCCTCACTGAAATCCATGAGCATGTGGGGCATCAGCACGTCGCGATCGGAGAACGCGTATGCCAGCCCGGCACCTGTCCATGCGCTTCCTGCGATGGTCGCGTCGGCGGGAACCTCATCCGGCAGGCGCTCGAGCAGCGCCTTCTCGTCGAGAGTGATCAGGCGCGACTCGTCCGTATACGCATAGACGGCGGAGGCCATCCGAATCGCCTGCAGTGACGCGTAGGTCTGGCCGGCGAGCGCCACCAGCACGAGCGTGGCGGTGGCCGCGACGAAAGCGCGACGCCGCTCTGTGCTCGACATCCGACGTCCGATCCACTGCCACAGCGCTGCCGCACCCGCCGCGGCCAGTGGTATGACGACCAGCGGAAGCAGCGCGGCCAGACGAGGAGCGTTGTTGTACCAGGCTGCCGTCATCAGGTCGCGCAGCTGGTGCCAGGGCAGCGCACTGGCGACGACATAAAGCATGCCCACGGCGAAAGCGGCCGCAAGAGCGAAGACATGAGAACGTGTGCGCTCGCGTATCGCGACGACCACGCCGATGAGCAGCAAGGTCGCTACCACCCACGGGACATTGCCGTAGGTCGGGGCCACGGTGATCGCTTGTCCGATCGCCTGGGCGACGGACTGCTCCACGGGCCAGCCTCGGGCCTCCGCGGCGGGCTTCAGCACCTTCCAGGCCAGAGCAGCGATCACGACCGCTGCTCCCATGGCGGCCGAGGCGCGGATGATCGATGTTCGCGAAGGAGCCGTCAAGAGGAAGGCGACGAATGCGATTGCCGCACCCACCATCGCGAGCACCATCCACGCGACGAACGCCCCAGGATGCGCCACGGCGATTCCCGGTAGCCCGCCCATCACGGCCACGACGAGGATCGTCGCCGGCGGGACCGTCCTCTGTCCGTGCAGGCGGAGCAGTGCGACGATCGCGGCCAGGGCCGGCGATACCAGGGCCACCCCGAGGAGGTACGGGTACAGGACTCCGTAGTCCATCATGAGCACGGGGAACGCCGGGACGAGGCCGGTCAGTACGCCAGCCGAGGTCAGGATTGCGCGCGACCCTCCCATGAGAGTGCGGGTCAGCAGAAGAACGCCCGCTGGCCAGACGAGCGCCGATACGACGATCGTCATCGCATTGGATGCCGTCATAATCGATGAGCCGGAGAGCTGCGATACAAGAGCGACGGTGGCGTGCCACCCGCTGGGATAGAACCACACCCCCCCGGTGTCGCTGGTCATCGATCCCACGGTCAACGGCGAAGCCGACCCGGTATCCAGGATGTAGCGCACCGCGTTGAGATGAAAGACGTTGTCGAAGGACTGCGAGATGTTGTCCGGGGCGCCGATGACAGCAAGAACCTGCGCCCCGATCAGGACTGCGGCGCCCGCCAGGACCCATGCCGTGAGGGCGCCCGCGTCGCGTCCCGTCGTGGTCGCTGCACGTCCCCTCCGCGTCAACCAGCTGACGAGGGCGGCGACCAGACCGATGGCCGCGGCCGTGATGCACACAGGGACCCACGACCAGGTCATGCCGACAGCCGGACTCCAGAGCGAAGCGATGGCGATGGTGCTCATCGACGCAAGGGGCGCGAATCCCCACGCCCACAGCCCGCGGAGCGACAGAAGACGCGCGACAGCATATCCGGGGACGAAGAGAAACAGGAGCGCGATTCCGAGCGCAGGAACCGCAGAAAGCCAGGTCATCGCGTCCGGCCGTCGGGGTATCGAACCTTCGGATTGAAGGCGATGCCCCGCAGCCACTTGCCCAGGAGCTTGGCCCGAAGGTCCAGCGGCACACGTCCGCGGTGAAGACTGACGAACAGTCGGGCACCGAACTCCATGAAGTAGAGGAAGCCGCGGTGATGCAGCTGCCACGAGGCCTCGTTGCGGACGCCGTAGGCGAACTTCCAGAGGCTCTTGCGGTCGACCATCGCGAAGTTCACGCCGCGGTTGTCCCCCATGTCATGGACCACGACGCTGTCCATCACCTGCACGCCGGGGCATCGGGCGGTCAGACGGAGCGTGTACTCGCGGTCGTCGAACCAGATGAAGTACTCCGAGTAGGGAAGACCGTACTCCGCGATCGCCCACCGGGGGATCAGCACGGACACGAACGAGCACGCGGTGACCATAACGTTGTTCTGCCCCTTGACGAGCAGACGCCCCCAGTCCCAGGTGGGGACCGGATTGTTCATCTCGCAGATGCTGCCGTCGGTGAACTCCACGACCGAGCACGCGAAGGGCACGTCGCCGCCGAGTTCCGACACGGCGCCGTCGAATCCGGCGATCAGCGATGCCAGGGCCTCGGGCTTCGGGTAACAGTCGTCGTCCATGATCCAGACGTGATCCGCGCCCGAGGCGTACCCGCGGAGCATCCCCTCGGAGAATCCGCCGGCCCCACCGGAGTTGGTCTCCATAGTGACGACCTCGAGCGGCACGGAGGTCTCGAGCGAGGCGAGGTACTCCGCGGTGCCGTCGGTCGACGCGTTGTCGATGACGAAGAGCGTCTCGACGGGGTGCGTCTGAGCCTCGATCGATGCGATCACGGTCTTCAGCTTCTCCAGCCGATTGAACGTGACGACAACTCCTGCGACGCTCACCACGAGCCCACCTCTTCCTCGAACCATGAACTCGCCGACTGCTGTGAGAGCAGCTTCTTCTCGGCCTTGCGCTCCTTGCGCCACAGCGCCTCGCGTGCGCTCTCGTCGTCCATCAGCGGAGCGACCGCGTCGGCGAGCTTCCTCGCTGCGACGCGCGCATACCGCGGGACGAGCGCGGACGACGGGATGACATCGCCCTGCGCCCCCACGTCGGTCGACACGACCGGGACTCCGTGCGCGATCGCCTCGAGCGTCGTGAGGGTCAGACCCTCGTTATGTGAGGAGACCACGAGAACGTGCGCCTCGTCGAGCGTCTCGGCGACGGGTGTCGCGGACGTGCGACGGATGATGTCGGACGTCAGCCCCTCGGCCGCGATGATGTCGTCGACCCAGCGCGACAGCTCGCCGTCGCCGTGCAGGATCACGCGAGGCGTGCGGCCCTTCTTCTTCAGGCGGTGGACCATCGCGACGAAGACCTCGGGGGCCTTCTGCCGGGCCATGCGACCCACGAACGCGACGGTGAAGGGCTCGTCGGAGGGTCGCGGCCGGAACTCGGCGTCCTTCGGCTTGACGGTCAGGCCGCCCAGCGGCGCCATTACGACGCGATCGGCCGCGATGCCCTGCACATCGGTCATCCAGCTCGCGAGGCTCGGCGAGATCACGTGGTGCGCGGTGATAGACCGCGAGGCGATCGCGCTCGAGAGCGGATAGCCACCGCCGGTGTACTCGACGATGTGCGTGCTGTCGACGATCGGGATCTCGGGCCGGGACGCCGCGATCCATGCAACCCTGTCGTACAGCCACTGATTGTGGTGGATGACGACGCCGCGCACATCGAAAGTGCGGAGCAGGCCCCGCAGGAGCGGTTCGATGCCGGGCGTCTGCGACTTTACCGTCGGCTCGGAGAACGGCACGATCAGGGCACCGTCCAGCTCCGGGCGGGTGACCCATGGCTGGTGGGAATCCCGGTTGCTGAGCACGATGGGCAGGAATCCCGCCTCGCGGACCAGGCGCACGGTCTCGAACGCCCAGAGCTCTGCGCCGCCGAGCTCGAACCAGTGCAGTCCGATGATGACAGCCTTCTGCGCGTCCTTCGGTGCGGGAGGCGCAGGTACGATCACGTCGTCCTCGTGTTCTCCGCCGGGGAGGAACTCGCGTGCGTAGTCGCGCGGCTCGATGGCCGTGGTGAGGCGCTTACGGAAGCGCAGGAGCGACAGGTCGCGGGCGTCGTCGTAGAGCAGGGGGGCGCGGGACTTCACCTGACGTGCGATGCTCCCGACCAGGCCCGGGCGCGGAGGACGGTACGGATCAGCGGCGAGGACCCCGTCGGAGGAGACATGCAGGTGGCGCGTCGAGGATGCGACGAGCGCTGCCGACTCCGCTTCGGATCGCTCTGCGGTCCTGTCCTCCGGCGCGACCTCGCTGATGATCTCGAAGGTCTCGATGCGGCGGCGGTTGTTGCGGGACAGGCCGGTGAACGTGGTGTCGTCCGTGAGACGCGGCGTGGTGTCGACGGATCCGTCGTACAGATGCACCCGCAGCGTGCGCTTCGGCGCCATCAACGAGTGGAAGTTCAGCGCCCCGACGAGCAGACGGCGTTCCCGCTCCGAGAACCCGTCACCGGTGGAGGGGTCCGAGAACCGGAAGAGTGCGGGCTGATCGAGAGCTTGCAGGAGTGTCACGGATACAGTTTGCTTTCGGATCGACGGACGCACGAGACCTTCGAGATCCTATCAGCGCGACCGATGCGGTCCCTGGGCCTGGCCTTATCCTCATGCGATGCGTCGTCCCATCGATCTACCAGGGACGGACCGTCCGAACTCGTATGATTGCTGACGGTGCGCACGAGACGGTGAGCGCATACGGAAGGCGGAATCGCGGTGCAACAGGATCGCACACATGACGATCAGAGGCTGACGACGCCGGGGGCGAACAAGGGCCTCCTCGAAGTCTTCCGACAGCGGCATCTGCTGTCGCTGATCGTTCGCAAGGAGATCCAGATCCGTTATCGCGGGTCGGTCCTCGGCTGGTTGTGGTCGTATGTGAAACCGCTCGTGCAGTTCGTGGTCTTCTTCGTCGCCATCGGCGTGTTCCTCGGATTGAACGACCGCGTCGATTTCTTCCCGATCTACCTGCTCTCCGGGATCACGGTCGTCACCTTCTTCAACGAGGCCTTCTCGAACGGCACGCGGTCGCTGGTCGACAACGCACCGCTCATCAAGAAGATCTACCTGCCGCGAGAGATGTTCCCCATCGCGAGCATGCTGATCGCCGCGGTCAACACCGTCCCTCAGATCATCGTCGTCGTCGTGATCTCCCTGTTCTTCGGCTGGTCGCCGACGTTCGCCTCCTTCGCCGCGATCCTGCTCGCGTTGGTCATCGTCGCCATCCTGGCGAGCGGATTGGGCCTGTTCTTCGGTTCCATCAACGTCACGTTCCGCGATGCGCAGAGCTTCGTCGAGATCATCGTGATGGTCGCCATCTGGGCATCCCCCGTCATGTACGAGTGGACGCAGGTCGCACGTGTGGTGCCGGAATGGCTGTTCGTCCTCTACCGGCTGAACCCGATCACCGCGGCAGTCGAGCTCTTCCACTACGGCATCTGGGCGCCGCTCGGCCCCGACAACGCGTCTCCCATCCCCGATGTCTGGATGTACGGGCTGCTGGCCCTCGTGACGTCTCTCATCGCCCTGGCCGTCGGCCAGCTCGTCTTCCGCCGACTGGAGGGTCGTTTTGCCCAAGACCTCTGACGCAGCCCCGCTGCCCCGTATCGTCGTCGACGACGTCCACAAGAACTTCAAGCTCCGGCATACGCACTCCATCAAGGAGACAGCGCTCGCTGCCGTGCGGCGCAAACCTCTGACGACCGACTTCCACGCGCTCGACGGCGTCTCATTCGAGATCGGAGTCGGTGAGGCGGTCGCCCTGCTGGGATATAACGGTTCGGGCAAGTCGACGATGCTCAAGCTCATCTCCGGCGTGCTCGCGCCCGACTCGGGTTCCGTGCTGACTCGAGGCAGAGTGGCCGGACTGATCGAGGTCGGAGCCGGCTTCCACCCTGATCTCTCGGGTCGGGAGAACATCTTCCTCAACGCCGCCATCCTCGGGATGAGCAAGAAGGAGACCGAGGAACGATACGACGAGATCGTCGCGTTCAGCGAGATCGAGCAGTTCATCGACACGGAGGTGAAGCATTACTCGTCCGGGATGTTCCTGCGCCTCGCCTTCTCTGTCGCCATCCACACGGAGATGGATGTCCTGCTGATCGACGAGATCCTCTCCGTGGGCGACGAGCCGTTCCAGAAGAAGTGTCTGGCGCGAGTTCGCGAGTTGCACTCCCAGGGCAAGACCCTCGTCGTCGTGAGCCACGACCTCGACATGGTCTCCAAACTCTGCGACCGCGGGATCCTCCTCCAGAAGGGCAAGCTGCGCTTCGACGGCGCGACGACGGAGGCCGTGCAGCTCATGCGTTCCTGACGATCCCTCCGGGTCACCGGGTCCGAGGTCACAGGTCGGCGTGCAGCCCCCAGACGCGTTCGCCTGCTCCATGCCAGGAGAACGCGCGGGACCGATCGGCAGCCAGCACGCTGAGGCGTCGGGCGCCGGATCCGGTCGCGTCCACGACGGCATCCTCGATGTCGTCCCTGGCGACGATCGCGCCGCCGTCGGCGACGACATCACGATGCACTCCCGTGTCGAGTGCGACGACCGGAACACCCAGCGTCATGGCTTCGACCGCGCGCCACGGCCACGCCGCGACGTCGTCCGTCGCGACGAAGGCCGCGGCACCGGCGAGAACGGCGGCCCGATCCTCGGCGGAAAGGGCGGAGCGGATGCGGGCACGCGACTCGGGGAGGCCTGCAGCGGCCGCGATCTCCGCCAGTCTGGGCTCCGCGCCCTCTGCTGCATCGAGCACCACGGCATCCGCGCCGGCGGCGAGGGCCGCTCGGAAACCCGCCTCTATGGTCGCGGGTCCTCCGGTGACCACGATGTAGCGGTCGGGGATGGTCAGGGTCGCACGGCGCTGCGTCGCGTCGAGCGGCACCACGAATCCCGTGGGCACCGCTCCGGGGATGACCCGGATCCTCTCCCCCAGCTTCGCGATCTCGGCGAGGCGCGCCCCGATCGTGTGCGTGGGCACGACCACGGCGTCCGCGTGCCTGGCGGCCCGCTTGAGCATCGCGCGATTCCAGGAGACCGCGGATTTCGCCAGTGTCTCCGGGGCATCCCATGCCCTCAGGTCCCACAGCGTGACGGTCGTCTGATCGTTGTCGTGCACCCGGTCATGCCGCACGAGCGGCGCCATCAGCGACGCGGAGTGGATGAGGCCTCCGCCGACCCCCGGCGCTATCCCCATCTGCCAGGATGCGGCGAGCTCACGCCGTGCGAGCGACAGTCGATGCACGCCGGCGAGTCCGGGCACCGCGACCTCGCCCTGCGCGGGGACGATCGCCTCGACGTCGCACCCGGACGGCGCCGTGTCGACGAGGGCGCGCGTCAGATCGAGAGCTGCCCAAGCCTGGTCCTGGTCCACGACGTGCGTCAGCTGATCCAGAACCATGCGCAGTCGAGCACCCATGTGACCAGCGTAATATCCGGGCCCGCCGAATCCCGGAGGCGGCGCGGAGCGACGGTGATATGCAGCGCATGCTTGAATGCAGGGGTGAGTGACGGACGCCTGCCGGTACGTCGCCGATGGTTGCGGTGGACCGTCGGCGTGATCCTGACCCTTCTCGTGCTCGCGATCGGGTGGGTGACGATACGCGGCATCGGTGCGGTCAGCGACCTGCAGCGGGTGTCGACGTCGTCGTCTCAGCTGAAGGCGGCGATCGGAGAGGGCGATCTCGAGAAGGCGACCAGGCTCTCCGACCGCATCGCCCATCACGCGGAGTCCGCTCACGGACTCACCTCCGACCCCGTGTGGCACGCGTTCGGCGTGCTGCCCTGGATCGGCCCGAACTTCTCGGCCGTCAGCGACGTCGCCGAGATCGCAGACGAGGTCGCGTCGCAGGCCCTCGTCCCTGTCCTCGATGTCGCAGGCAGGCTCGACCTCGCGAGCCTCGGGTTCTCCGGCGGGCGGATCGACCTCACGCCCTTCGCCACGATCGAGCCACCCCTGGCCGACGCCGCCGCCACGCTGAGCGCCGCCGAGGAGCGCGCGCTCGCCATCGACGCGGATGCGACGCTCCCTCCTCTGGCCGATGCGGTCGGCGAGATGCGCTCGGCCGTCACGCAGGCGGCGACGGTCGTGGGTTCGCTGCACGGCGCGGCAGCGCTGCTACCCAGCATGCTCGGCGCGGAGGGCCCGAGGAACTACGTGATCGCGATGCAGAACAATGCGGAGCTGCGCTCGTCGGGCGGCATCATCGGGGCGATCGCTCTCCTGCACGCGGAGAACGGGCAGATCTCGCTGCTGCAGCAGGCGTCGACGATGGACTTCCCCGCTCTCACCGAGTCGCTCCCCCTCAGCGAGTCGTCCGTCGCGCTGTTCGAGGACCGCCCCGGTCGCTACCTGCAGAACATCACGAACATCCCCGATTTCACGGAGGCAGGCCCGCTCGTCGCCGCCCGCTGGCAGCAGCGCTTCGGCACGCCGGTCGACGGAGTGATCGCTGTGGATGCCGTGATGACCGAGAACCTGCTCGCAGCGACGGGACCTCTTGCTTTCGGGCCGTTCACGGTGACGGAGGACGACGTCGTGAGTCTGCTCCTCTCCGGGATCTACACCGCCGTTCCCGATCCGGCGGCGCAGGACCAGATCTTCGCGCAGGCCGCAGGGGCGCTGTTCGGGGCCGCACTCTCCGGGACCGATCCGAAGGCTCTGGTCGCCGCTCTCGCGACATCGGCCGACCAGGATCGCATCCGCATCTGGAGCGCTCACGAGGACGAGGAGGAACTGCTGGCCGGGACCGCCCTCGGCGGCGCGCTCCCCCGCGACGACGCGACCAGTCACGTCGGAGTGCTCTTCAACGACACCACCGGCGCCAAGATGGACTACTACACCGACGCGACCATCACGACCGCGGTCGGGCGCTGCGACGGCGAGTCGACGACGCGCGTGAGCGTCACCTGGACGAACAACGCACCTGCTGACGCCGGAACGACGCTCCCCGAGTACGTCACGGGAGGAGGCACCTACGGCGTCGAACCAGGCATGGTGCGCACCCTCGTCACGGTCTACGGCCCGGAGGGGGCGACCCCGTCCCGTGTAGACCGCGAGGGCGGCGGCCCGGACGGCGACGTGCAGACCGCGCTGCTCGGGACCCGCTCTGCGGTGCAGCAGGAGTTGTTGCTCGCTCCCGGCGAGTCGGCCACGATCACCGTCGATTTCCGAGGAACAGGCGCGGGCAACCGACTGACGGAGGTCGACCACACCCCGATGATCCGGGATCCCGAGACGTCGTACGAAGAACTTCGATGCAGTCCGTGACTTTCGTCGAAGCATGATGTAGTCTCAAGTCCACTGGGGAATAATTGGGTTCGCCGATCCTGTCGTGGGGACAGGATGAGCCCACGCAATCGGGCGCAGGGGTGTGTCCGGATGCGATTCCGCGTGAATTTCTGGGGAGAATCATGCTGAGAAAACTGGCTGCCATCAGCCTGACCGCTGGCGCGCTCGTGCTCATGGCACCCGCCGTCGCCTCTGCTGCACCGACGGGGTCCGACTCGTACGCAGACACGCCGCGCGTGTCGGTGGGCGATCCGGTCATCGATATCTGCGAAGTGTCCACCGTCGTCTTCGGCCCTGGCTACTTCCAGCCGTCCGAGAACGTGTCCGTGTCCGTGTCCGGAGCCAACGCCGGTGCTGCGGCCGTCTCGGGCAACACAGCCGCCGGCGACGGCAGCCTGCTGCTGACCTTCCGCCCGCCGTCCGACGGGGAGGGCTCGTACTCGCTCGCCTTCTCCGGCTCGCGGTCGTACACCGCGCTCATCACGGTGTCGCACGGCCACGATTCCGCAGCGAGCTGCGACCACGACCCCGGCGTCGCGGCTGCGGGCACCGAGATGCCGCTCACGGGCGACGGACTCGAACTGGCCCTCACCGGTGGCAGCGTGTCACCGTGGCTGGTCGGCACGGGTGCTGTCGCACTCATCGGCGGAGGCGCACTCGTCGCCACCGGAATCGTCCGCCGCAAGCGCGCCTGATCCGCTCACGGACGTGCGCACCTTGACGCGCGCGTGCCGAGATCAGATTCCCGCCCTGCGGGAATCGACTGGGCGACGGTGATCCCTCCCCCTCCGATCACCGTCGCCTGGCGAATCCGGTCCTGAACCGGAAAGGCCCACGGCCGCCCCTCTCACTTCCGGAGGCGGCCGTGGGCCTCTTTCGCGTACGAGGTGCCATGCGTGCGCTCGGTGTACCGCGCTCCCGACCGATCGTGCTTCGGGTAGGACTCAGGGAGCGGGCGTCGGAGTCGGGGTCGGCGGGTGCAGCGTCTGCTGGATGAGCTCGTGGATGTAAACGTAATCGGGCGAGTGCTCGTCTATGCCGTTGTCCGGGGTGAGCTCGATCGTGGTGACCGTCTGCTCCTTCGCCTTCGTCATCAGGTCGAAGAACTCCGGCAGTTTGTCCTGCGGGAGGTCGGTGCTGATGAGCGCCGTCCCCGCCGCCGCGACCTCGTTGAAACGGGTCAGCACCGTCTGCGGGGTGAACTGCGCGAGGATCGCCTCCTGCAGCTCGCGCTGACGCTTCATCCGATCCCAGTCACTCGTCGTGTACCGCGAGCGCGCGTACCACTGTGCGGTATCGCCGTCCATGTGCTGCTGCCCCGGCTCGATCCAGCCGATCGCCCACGCATCGACGTCATGCGGGTCCACGCCGTCCGGCGGCCCGCCCTTCGGCAGTCGCTCCGTGACATTGATGTCCACACCGCCGAGCGCATCGACGAGGGCGGCGAAGCCGTGCATGTCGACGAACACGTAATACGGGATCTCGATGCCGAGCACACCTTCCGCCGCGTCCTTCGTCGCCTCGATACCGGGGTCGGAGCCGTGAGCGGCCGCATCCGGGTACAGGCTCTTGCCGCCGTCCTCGCGGCAGATCTCCGCGGCGTTGCGCACGTGGTTCATCCACCCGTTCCAGCCGCAGGAGTTCGAGCTGTGCCCCTCGAAGCCGTTCGGGTAGAGCGCCTGCATCGGGCTGCCCTCGCTGAACGGCGCGTTCGGCAGTTCGCGCGGGATGCCCGTGATCGTGACCGCCCCGGTATCGGCGTTCACCGAGACCACGGAGATGCTGTCGAACCGCATCGAGTCGCGGCCGTCGCCGCTGTCGGCTCCGAGGAGGAGGATGTTGTAGTACCCGTCGCTCGGCGGCAGGCTCGGCCCGCTCTGACCGAAGATCGTCGAGATGGTATTCCGCGCCGAGCCCACGATGGTCGACGCGTACGCGGTCGAACCGCCGACGAGTCCGAGGATCAGGAGGGCGACGAGCGGGATCGCGAACTTCGACGGTCCTGGAATGCGCACCAACCTGACGATGCGCAGCGCGTCGAACGTCAGCACGATCCACAGCACGATGTACGCGATGAGCAGCACCTGGACGATCGTGAGGACCGCGGCGGAGATCCATCCGCCACCGACCGTGAGCCAGAGGAAGACCGGGCGGGCGAACAGTGCCAACCCGACCGCGACGATCACGAGGAGCCACGACAGCAGCGTCGCTCCCAAACCGAAGCGCCCGAGCTTCCTGTTCCCGGCGACCACCTGCGCGGAACCGGGCACGAGAACGTTCAGGAGAACGACCCACCACCCGCGCTTGGTCATCATGCCGGCATCCGCGGTATCGGGATTCCGCATGGGGCGCGTCTCGATCAGGGGTCGCGCCGCACCACGCGGCGGCGCGAGAGTCACAGCGAGCCCTTCAGCCGCTCGTTCTTCTCCTCGACCTGGGCTTCGAGGTCGAGTGCATATGCCTCGACGCGATCGGCGAGATCGTCGTCGGACGAGCCGAGGATCCGCACGGCCAGGAGTCCGGCGTTCTTCGCCCCGCCGATCGAGACCGTGGCCACGGGGATGCCGGCGGGCATCTGCACGATCGACAGCAGCGAGTCCATGCCGTCGAGGTAGGCGAGCGGAACAGGGACGCCGATGACGGGCAGCGCGGTCATCGAGGCGAGCATGCCCGGCAGGTGAGCCGCGCCGCCGGCGCCGGCGATGATCACCCGGATGCCGCGGCCGCGCGCCTCGCGGGCGTACTGCATGAGCTTGTCGGGGGTGCGATGAGCCGAGACGACCTCGACCTCGTGCGGGATCCCGAAGTCGCTGAGCGCCTGGGATGCGTCGCTCATCACGCGCCAGTCCGAGTCGGAACCCATGACGACGCCGACCAGCGGAGCGGCAGAGGAGTGCAGTGGCTCAGTCACCCACTCAGGCTACGGTCTGCGGCTGTGAGATCCCCCGAACGGCACGCGAGGAACGTCGAGCCGCTGCAGCTCTCACTCGAAGTGCGCTGCCGCCGCCCTGGCGACGTACACGACGTCGTCGAGATCGTCGCCCGAGACGTTCACATGGCCCACCTTGCGGCCGGGACGCGGATCCTTGCCGTAGGTGTGGATCTTCGCAGACGGGTGCTCGACCATGGCGCCGGCGAAACGCTCCCCGATCGTGCCCTCCCGAGGGCCGCCGAGGATGTTGATCATGACCGACCACGGAGACCGGGGAGTCGGGTCGCCGAGCGGAAGGTCGGCGACGGCACGAAGGTGCTGCTCGAACTGACCCGTCACCGCTCCGTCCTGGCTCCAGTGGCCGCTGTTGTGCGGGCGCATGGCGAGCTCGTTCACGAGGATCCGCTCGTCGTCGGTCTCGAAGAGCTCGACCGCGAGCATCCCGGTGACGCCCAGACCTTCGGCGATCTGTCGCCCGATGCCCTCGGCCACCTGCACGAGGCGCTCGGTGGCGGCGGGCGCCGGGGCGATGACCTCGGCGCACACGCCGTCGCGTTGCACGGTCTCGACGACCGGGTACGCGACCACGTCGCCGCTCGGACGCCTCGCCACCTGCTGAGCGAGTTCGCGGACGAAACCGACGAGCTCCTCCACGAGCAGCGCCTCGCCGTCGGCGAGCGCCTCCAGCCAGTCCTGCGCCTCGTCTGCCGCACGCACCACGCGCACGCCCTTGCCGTCATAGCCGCCGCGCGGAGTCTTGACCACGCCCCGACCGTCGTGCGCGTCGAGGAAGGCCTGGAGCTCGGAGGCGTCGCGCACTGGCGCCCAGTCGGGCTGGGGAACGCCCAGTTCGGCGAGCCGCGCGCGCATCACGAGCTTGTCCTGCGCGAACTGCAGGGCATCCGGTCCCGGATGCACCTCGACCCCTTCGGCGACGAGCGCCCGGAGGACCTCCTGCGGCACGTGTTCGTGGTCGAACGTGACGACGTCGACGTCCGCCACGAACGCCCTGACCGTGTCGAGGTCGCGGTAGTCCCCGACGGCTGTGGCCGCGAGCTGGGCCGACATGCCCTCGCTCTCAGCGAGCACCCGCAGATCGAGCCCGAGTTCGACCGCCGGAGCGATCATCATCCTGGCCAGCTGGCCTCCACCGATCACGCCCACACGCAGCGCCATGTGCCGCCTCCATTCGTCGGGACCATTCTTCCGCATCCGCGCGAGGCTCGTTCACACGAGTGCGAGGCAGCCGCTCAGAAGGTCGGCGTCCCGTCCTGCACGGACTGCGCGTCGCGGTGCGCCAGGATCTGGCTGACCTCGATCTGGTCGGCAAGGGTCTCGTGCACCAGCCTCACGTTCGGCACGTTCGCGAGGCGGAGCGGTGCATCGACGCCGTTCGAGAGAGTGATGGTCCCCGCTCCCCACAGCCTCTGCAAGGCGCCGCGTCGGACACCGATCGTGTACCCCCTGGCGTGCGACATCTCCTGCCTGTTCCGCGCGCCGACGCCGTGATGCACGATCACGCGCCGCGTCGTCACGGTGACGGTGCGAGACCACCACACGATCCACGGCACCACGACGAGCAGGAGGATCAAGGCGCCCGCGGCGCTCAGCAGCATCCAGTTCTCGAACGGCTCGGGGAGGTTGTCGAAGAAGAACCCCGTGCCGCCGAAGACTCCGATGAGCACGAGAGCCGACCACGTCAGCCGACGCGCGTGACCGCGGAAGCGGGCGATGAGCAGTTCCTCCGACGGCACGCCGGGAGGCGGCATCGTCGGCCGGCCGCCGAGGGTCACGGGCTGGGTCACTCCTCCATTGTGCCCGCCCTCACGGACAAACCCGCTCTGCCGTGACTCCGCGTGTCAGGGCTGAGCCGGGCGGACGTGCACGACGTCTCCCGCCGACACCGCGTGCGTCTCGTCGCCCGCGCGCACGACCAGGCGTCCGTCCTCATCGATGGTCTCGGCCCCGCCCTCGAGGAACCGCCCCCCCGGCAGCGACACCCGCACATCGAGACCGAGCGTCGCGCACCGCTCCACGGCGTCGGCGTGCAGACCGCTCGACACCGCGTCGCCGGGTTCCGCGAGCGCCTCGATCGATGCCGACAGCCGCTCGAGGTAAGTCGTGAGCAGACGGTCGACGTCGACGGTCGCTCCCAGCACGGCGAAGGACGTCGCCGTGGGAACCGGCAGCTCGGCCCGCGTCATCGCAGTGTTCACGCCGCTTCCGACGATCACGGCATCGCCGGTCGCCTCGGCGAGGATGCCGCAGATCTTGCGCCCGTCGACGAGCACGTCGTTCGGCCACTTCACCGCGACCGTGTGGTCAGGGAGCTGCTCGGCGACAGCATCCGTCATCGCCACGCCCGCCGCGAGCGGGATCCAGCCGCGCGCCTCCGGGTCGTCGGGGAGACGACGCAGCACGACGGACACAGCGAGCGCCGATCCGGCGGGGGCGGACCAGGTGCGGTCGAGACGGCCGCGTCCCGCGGTCTGATTCGCGGTGAGGAGCACGGACAGGTGCGGCCAGCCGTCGGCATCCACCGCGAGCACCCGCAGCGCCGCATTGGTCGACCCGACTTCCTCGAGCTCTTCGACTCGGGACGCGACCTCGCGGGTGCGCTGCAGATCCATCATCAGATCTCCTCGTCCGCCTCGTCGTCATCGTCGTCCTCGTCACCGCGGACGGCGCCGATCTCGCGTGCCTGCCACTCGTCCCACTCCGTCATGAGCCGCTCGATCGCCGCGTGGAACTTCGCGGTCGCGGCACCCGGTGACGTGTCGCCGAAGTAGTGCTGCACCCACATGCGCAGACGAGCGGTCGCCGCCTCGTCGGCACGGACCCTCTCGACGTGGGCGAGGATGTCCGCCGCGGCGTCCTCATCGAGCCATTCGCAGTCCGAGAGGTAGCCGCTCGTGTCGACCTCCGCGCGCTCGTCGACGGGCCGCGTGATCATCAGGGGCTTGCCCACCGCCAGGCGGTCGTAGACCATCGCCGAGATGTCGACCACGGCGACGTCGGCCGCCGCGAGCTGCCACCCGAGCTCGGGACCGTCGTCGTAGACGTGCTGCGCACCGGGATCGGCACTGTTCGCGGCGGAGATCGCCGCGAGGATCCGACGATGCGCGGCACCGTACTCCGAGTCGACGACACCGCTGCGCGGGTGCGGACGATAGATCAGACGGTGCTTTGCCGACGCCAGCACCGCCGCGGCGAGCGCCTCGCCGTGCGAGGCGATGGAGCCGTAGTGGGCACTCGGGCGGTCGCCCTCCCAGGTCGGGGCGTAGAGCACGACCGTGCGGTCGTCGGCGGTGTAGGGCAGGGCTCCCGAGTAGTGGTCGGCCTGAGGACGCCCGATCTCGATGGTCCGGTGGTCGATGTCGTAGTCCCAGAGCGTTCGCGCGAGCCTGTCGCGGGCCGCTTGACCGGCGACCAGCGCATAGTCGTACGCCTTGTACTGGTTCGTGGTCATGTACATCTTGTCGGACTCGCCGTGGTTGATGAACACGTGCCACCGGCGGCCGTACCGGAACATCTGGAAGTTGCGGGTGTTCTGGTTGACGTAGAGGACGACGCGGATGTCCTGCGTCGAGACGAAGCGCTCCAGATCCCTGACGGTCGGCACGAAGGCCACGGGCGGGCCGTCCTCGTCGAGGAGTCTGTCGGCGCCGGTCGCCGCCCGGGAGAGCACCACGACGGGCCAGCGCTTCGAGAGCTCGAGGAGCGGCCGGTACCACTGGCGCATCTGGTACATGTTCACGTCGCCGTCGGCGAAGTACACGGCCACCTGATAGTGGCCGGCCGGGTGCGGATCGCGCTCGGCGAGCCGGCGACGGACCCTCTGCACGGCCTTCCGGGAGGCCAGCGCGCGCTTCAGCAGTCGGTAGGCCTTCTTCGCGTCGGAGAGTGCACCCATCCCTCCAGGATACCGAGTGGCGTCGGCTCGCCCCGACGTGCCGAGGTCCCGGACGGCGACGCATCAGGGAACGGTCGAACGCTCGTGCCATGATCATGGTGTGCCAGACAGAGACGACGACGCCACAGGGGCAGGGGTGTCGTTCGTCATGCCCGTGCTGAACGAACGCGACTATCTCGAGCACGCCGTCGGCTCGGTACTCTCGCAGGAGCTGTCGGTACCGGCCGAGCTCGTGCTCGCCCTGGGCCCGTCGAGCGACGGGACGACCGAGCTCGCTCAGCGCCTCGCCGCCGCAGACGACCGGATCCGCCTCGTCGACAACCCCGACGCGCACATCCCCGTGGGCCTCAACGCCGCGATCCGCGCCAGCCGCTACGACACCATCATCCGGGTCGACGCGCACTCCGAGCTGTCGCCCGGGTACGCCGCCCGCGCTCTCGCCACCCTCGAGCGCACCGGTGCCGCCAACGTCGGCGGCGTCATGCGCGCCGACGGCCGCACACCCTTCCAGAAAGCCGTCGCCCGGCTCTACAACTCCCCCGTGGGTCTCGGCGGCGGCGCCTACCACGGCGGGACGCAGGAGGGTGAGGCAGAGTCCGCCTATCTCGGCGTGATGCGTCGCCCGGTCGTCGAAGAGGTCGGCCTCTTCGACGAGTCCATTCGTCGCGGCGAGGACTGGGAGCTCAACCTCCGCATCCGCCAGGCCGGTCACCTCGTGTGGTTCGACCCCCGGCTGTCGGTGACCTACTGGCCCCGGGAGAGCTGGATCCGCCTCGCACGGCAGTTCCGTGCGACCGGTGCCTGGCGGGGCGAGCTCGTCCGCCGGTTCGGGCGCCGCAACGGCATCCGCTTCTTCGCCCCGCCGGCGCTCGTCGCGATCGTCGCCGCAGCGCTCGTCCTCGCCGTGCTGCAGCTGACGGGCGTCGTCGGCCAGGTGCTCTCGTGGGTGCTCTCCGCACTGCTGTACCTGCCGCTGCTCGTCTACGTGCTGCTCGTGCTGGCGGTCGCGGCGTTGCCGGGCGGTGGCGGGCCCCGTCAGCGGATGTGGACGGCGATCGTGATGCCGACCATGCACCTCTCCTGGGGCATCGGGTTCCTCGGCGGTGTGCTGCGCGGTGCGCGCGACACCGTCGACGCCTCGCGACTGGGCACCAGGAACACGCCTCTCCCCTGACGGACGCGTCCGCGACCGGGGTCAGCGGGTGACGAAGCCCTGATCGAGGATGCGGGCGACGACGCGCTCTGCGGCGTGGCCGTCGTCCCGATTGTTGAACTGCGCGCGCCATGCCGCATAGCGGGACGCGTACGCGACTTCGCCCCCCTCGTCGGCGAGCGCGGCCACGAGTTCCTCCTGCGTGCGGACCAGCGGGCCGGGGGCACGCGCCTCGAGATCGAAGTAGAAGCCACGCAGTTGACCGCGGTAGTGGTCGAGGTCGGGCACGAGGAAGAAGAGGGGCTTGCCCGTGACGCTGTAGTCGAACATCACCGAGGAGTAGTCGGTGATGAGCGCGTCCGCGGCGAGGAGCAGCTGCGAGGTCTCCGGGTAGCCGGTGACGTCGATCACGCGGGCTCCGGCACGGTCGCGATCCGTGTCGATCGTGCGCGAATGGCCGCGCACGAGCACGACGGAGTCGGTCTGCTGCGCGAGCAGCTCGGGGTCGACGAAGTCGACCATCTCGGCGCGGTCGTCGCGCCACGTGGGGGCGTAGAGCAGCACGCGCTCCTGCTCGCCGATGCCGAGCGCGGATCGGATGGCGGCGGGGTCGCCCGTGACGAGCGCGTCGTTGCGGGGATACCCCTCGACCCAGATCGGACGCCCGAAGAACGCATACGCCTTGCGCAGGACGCGCTCGGCGTACGTGTTCTGCGCGAGCAGCACGTCCCAGCGACGGGATTCCTTGACGACGGCCGCCATGCGCCGCGGATCGAATCCCGGCCGATGCAGCGCGAGCCGCTTGAGGGGCGTGCCGTGCCAGGTCTGCAGCACCCGCTGACCTGGTTTGCGCGCGAATCGGCGTCGCAGCCAGTCGTTCACGACGAGCAGCCTCGCCGCGGCTCGGGCGCGCCACCACTCCGGGCTCCCCTCGACGACGGCGATCGCCCCCTCGGGCACCGCCACCGACAGATCGACGACGCTCCAGTAACGCGTCACAGACGGGGCCTGCGCGGCGAGCGCGCGATCGATGGCCCGTGGGTTGCAGCCGACGCTGCGGCCGTAGAAGCTCTCGAAGAACACGGCGTTCTCGGTCGCTCCGGAGTGCGCGACGTAGCGGCCCTCGAGCGTGGACTGCCCCTCGGCGGTCTCGTAGACGGGGTCGATCGGCGCCGCCACCCGGGCGGTCGCCTTCTCGACGGCGATGCGCAGGCCCGGCAGCAGGCGCGGAGCGACGGAGAGGTCGTCGAGCTCGACGCCTGGGATGCGGATGCGGTACTCGCCGGTCGGCAGCGGGAGCTCGGCTCCGCCCCAGCGGGAGGCGCGGAGCGGGAAGGTCGCCTTCCAGGTCTTGCCACCGCCGGTGATGCGGCCGTCGACCCGTGCGCGGGGTCCGACGAGGGACGCGCCGGTCGGACGCTCCCCGGTCCCTGCGACCACGAGGGTCTCCGCCGCCTCGTCGATCAGGGCGGTGGTCATACTGCTCCTTTCGGCGCGGGGACTCCCCGCGCACGGATCCTGTCGTACACGCGTCGGGTGTTGCCGCCGTCGCGGAACGCATGCATCTCCGCGCTGAGCGTATCGGAACGCTCCGACCTCACCCGGAAGGCGCTCTCGTCGTCGAGCAGCGAGGCCAGCTGCGCGATGACGCCCTCCCAGTCCTGAGCCGCGTCGTCACCGGCGACGTCTTCGAAACGACCGTAGAACCCTCTCGTCTCGGCGTACTCCTCGGCGTCCGGTGCGAGGTGGATCACCGGCATCCCGAGCAGTCCGACGTCGTAGGCGAGGGAGGAGTAGTCGGTGACGAGCACGTCGACGGCGGGCAGCGCCGGCGTCACGTCCGGGAGCAGGCTCGCGCCGAGCATCCGCACCCGGTCGGTGGGCGTCGGCGGGCTGTAGTGCCCCTCTCCCAGCGGGTGCGACCGCACGAGCAGCACGGCATCGCGCTCCTCGAGCGCGTGGACGATGCGTGCCCACTGGTCGGGGGTGGGCACCGCGGGGTCCGGGGCGCCGTCGCGCCAGGTCGGCGCGTACAGCACGGTGCGGGCGCCGGCCAGGTCGCCGACCGTGCGCTGCAGGAGAGCGGATGCCGCCGCGCGCCGCTCGGCGGGCTCTCCCGCCGACAGCACGTCGACACGAGGCTCGCCCGTGACGACGACCCGATCGTCGCCGAGACCGAAAGCCGATTCCAACCGTCCGCGCGACCGATGCGACGCGGCGGGGAGCACCCGGATCCGCTGCGCGGCGCGTCGGTACAGGAACGCCACGAGCGTGCGCAGCAGCGGTGCCCCGGGGACCGCGGGAACCTGTGTCGTCGCCGGGGAGTCCAGGCCGATGCGCTTGAGCGGGATGCCGTGCCACAGCTGCACGATGAACGCGCCGGCGTTCGCGTAGCGGTTCACATCGCCGAGCCCGTGCGTGACCACGACGACTCCCGCTCGCGCGGTGGCCCACCAGCCCCGGAGGCCCGACTTCGGAACGGTGCGGATGCCGAGCGCCGCAGCGTCGCGCTCCTCCCGCTCGGACGAGGTCAACCACAGGGTGTCGTGCCCCCGCGCGGCTGCGAGTCGCTGCAGGGCGAGTGCGCCGTCGCCGATGCCCGCGCCGCAGCCGAACACCCAGCGCGTCCCTCGGGGTACGACGAGAGTGCCGATGCGCCCCACGAGGTAGAGCGGGATCCGGAGCAGCTTGGCCGCATTGCCGGAGCCGAACGAGAAGGACGCCACCCCGCGAGCCTATCGCGGGGTGGCGTCCTGTCTGCGAGCGAAGGAGCGTCGTCGAGTCAGCCGGCCAGCTGGCCGAGGGTCACGTCGATCTCGTACTCCTTGCCACCGCGGATGTACGTGACCTTGGCATCGCTGCCCGCCGCCGCGGCACGGACCTGGGCGGTGAGGTCGTTGGCGCTCGTGATCGGCACGCCGTTGAAGGCGGTGACGATGTCGTCGGCCTTGAGACCGGCGGCGGCCGCCGCTCCCCCGCCCGTGACATCGGCGATGTAGGCGCCCGAGACCGAGGCGTTCTCCGCGCTGGCGGCGTCGCGCACCGATGCCCCGAGCAGGCCGTGGGTCGCCGCGCCGTCGGCGATGATCTCCTCCGACACGCGCTGTGCGATGTTCGAGGGGATCGCGAAGCCGATGCCGATGGAGCCCGACTCCTCCGAGCTGCCGGATCCCGCGATCGCGACGTTGATGCCGATGAGCTCGCCCTTGCTGTTGACGAGGGCACCGCCCGAGTTGCCGTGGTTGATGGCGGCGTCGGTCTGGATCACGGCGATCGAGATGCTCTCCGAGCTCTGCTGCGAGCCGTTCCCCGGGAGGTCGAACTGGAACGGGCCCTGGCCGTCGCCCTCCTCGGGCGACTGCTGCTCCTGCGGCGCGTCTTCCGACGACGAGTCGGGAAGGGCCGACGACTGGATCTGGATGCTCCGGTTGAGAGCGCTGACGATGCCGGTGGTGACGGAGTTCGACAGGCCGAGCGGCGCGCCGAGCGCCACAGCGGTGTCGCCCACGTTGAGCTTGGACGAGTCGGCGAAGTCGATCGGGGTGAGGTCCTTCGCGTCGGTCAGCTTGATGACCGCGAGGTCGTAGATCGGGTCGGTGCCGACGACGGTGGCCGAGAAGATGCGTCCGTCGGAGGTGGTGACCCGGATCGTCGGGTCGGCCACGGCTCCCCCGAGCGTCACGACGTGCGTGTTGGTGAGGACGTAGCCGTCCTTGCTGATGATGACGCCGGAGCCGCTGCCGGCCTCGTTGGACCCCGCGACCTCGATGGTCACGACCGACGGCAGCGCGGCGGTGGCGACGGCGGTCGTCTCGTTGACGGATCCGGGGTTGTTGACGGTGACGGTCTCGGGACCCTGGGCGACGCCCGTGGTGTTCTGGTTGGAGATGCCGGTGAGGATCGCGCCGCCGCCGAACCCGGCGACGCCGCCGACGAGAGCCGCAGCGACGACGATCGCGGCGAACTTGACGCCTGCGCGCGGCTTCTCCTTGGTCTTGACGGCCGGCCCCTCCGGTGCAGACCCGGCGACCGGCTGCGCGGTGTGGATGCCGAAGGCGGCACCCGGAGCGGTCGCGGTGGGCGCTCCGTGCGGAGACGAGCCCGGGAAGGCCGGGCCCTGCGGCGCCGGCGCCCCGTACGGTGCCTGCGGCGCGGTCGGCGCCTGCCCGAGGTGCGCGGCCGGTGCCTCGAACGTGGGCGCGTCGAAGGCCGGAGTCGCAGGCTGCGACGACGTGAACGTCGGCGGGACCTCGTGGCCGCGGCCCGGAGCGGCGGGGATGCCGGAGGCAGCGGCGGCGGGTGCCGCCTCGCCGGCGGGGGTCGGTGTGGCGGCATCCGTCGTCGAACGGTCGACGTCGGACGATGCCGGGGCGGACGGCACGGCGTCGTGCGACGCGGGTGCCGGCTGGTCGGGGGTGGTGTCTTCGTTCATGGTGTGTGCTCCTTCAACAACGCCCCTTCAGAGTGCGCCTCATATCTGTGCGTTTCGTATGTCGAGGATGAGTTTCCGCTATGGCCTTAGCCTGTTGTTCATGAGTGTCATCCCCGGCGCATGGCGGCGCACGGCAGCAGGAGCCGGACTGCTCGCACCAGACGGTTCCGTCGCACCTACGATCTTCGCAGAGATGTCGGCGGCAGCGGCCCGAACCGGCGCGATCAATCTCGGCCAGGGCTTTCCCGACGAGGACGGTCCGGTCGAGGTGCTCGAGGCGGCCAGAGCCGCGATCTCGCGTGGTGAGAACCAGTACCCGCCTGGCCGCGGCATCCCGGATCTGCTCGCCGCGATCAGCGAGCATCAGCGGCGGTTCTACGGGCTCGAGGTCGATCCCCAGCGCGAGGTCGTCGTGACCGCCGGGGCGACCGAGGCTCTCACCGCGACCCTGCTCGCTCTCATCGATGGCCCCGACGACGAGGTCGTCGTGTTCGAACCGTACTACGACTCCTACGCCGCCGCGGTCGCTCTCGCGGGCGCCCGACTGCGGACCGTGCCCCTCCGCGCACCGGGGTTCCAACCCGATCTGGAGCGACTGGCCCGGACCGTGACCGACCGCACGCGGGTCATCCTCGTCAACGATCCGCACAACCCGACCGGCACGATCTTCGATCGAGACGTGCTGACGGAGATCGTCCGGCTGGCCGAGCTGCACGACGCGGTCATCGTGACGGACGAGGTGTACGAGCACCTGTCGTTCCGTGACCCGCACACCCCGATCGCGACGCTCCCCGGGGCGGCGGAGCGCACCCTCACGATCTCCTCGGCGGGCAAGACCTTCTCGGCGACGGGCTGGAAGATCGGCTGGGTGCATGGACCGGCCGAGCTCATCACGGCCGTCCTCACGGTCAAGCAGTATCTGACCTACGTGAACGGCTCTCCGTTCCAGCCGGCGGTGGCCGTGGGGCTGCGGCTGGGCGAGGGGTTCTTCACGGATGCCGCGCGAACGATGGCCCACAAGCACGAGATCCTCGGCGCCGGATTGCGCGCAGCGGGCTTCACGGTGCACCCGCCCCAGGGCGGCTACTTCACGGTGGCGGACGCCTCGGGGCTCGGCGGAGCGGATGCCGCGGCTTTCTGCCGCGCGCTGCCGGAGCGTGCCGGCGTGGTCGCGATCCCGCTCACGGCGTTCGTCTCCCCGGAGCACCGCGACGACTACGCGGGACTCGTGCGCTTCGCGGCGTGCAAGCGCGTCGAGGTGCTGGAAGACGCCGCGGCCAGACTCGCCGCCGGGTTCTGATCGGCCGCGCGACCACGGCGGCCGCGGAGAGACCGATCAGCGCGGGACCACCCGGTAGCGCCGCACGCGCAGCGACGGGTTCGCCGCGCGGACGCGCTCGATCGACGCCACCTCGACCGTGGCCACCGCGATGCCCTCGGTCGTGCCGGCTCCCGCGAGCACGACGCCCTGCGGATCGACGATCTGCGAGTGTCCCACTCCGATGGGCGTCGGGTGGTCGGCCGAGATCACGTACGCGGTGTTCTCGATGGCGCGGGCGGCGAGCAGCGTCGTCCAGTGGTGCTCCTTGAGGGGGCCGCGCACCCATTCGGCCGGCACGACCAGCGCGTCGGCTCCGTCGTCGACGAGCGTGCGCGCCACCTCGGGGAACCGGAGGTCGTAGCAGGTCATCAGCCCGAAGCGGATACCGGCGACCTCGAAGGTCGCAGCCGCGTCGAGGTCACCGGCCTCCACCCAGTCCGACTCCGTCTGCCCGAAAGCGTCGTACAGGTGCTGCTTGCGGTACGTGGCGAGAATGCCGTCACCTCGGACGGCGACGACCGTGTTGCGCACGTGCCCGGCGTCGGATGCCTGCTCCACGAGTCCGGCGACGATGACGACGCCGTGGTCGGATGCCGCGGCGCGCAGCGACGACACGAACTCCCCGTCCAGCGTCTCGGCGTTCGCCGCGAGGGACTCGTCCATCGGGTCGACGAAGTAGCTCGAGTACTCGGGGAAGACGACGAGTCGGGCACCCCTGGCCGCCGCCTGTGCGGTCAGCTCGGCGACGCGCTCGCGATTCCGCTCGCGGGAGTCGGTGGGTGCGAACTGGCAGACGGCGACGGGCACGGCGGCGGAGGTCATGTGCTCATCCTCCCCCACACGCCCGGGGGTCGGGCTCGATTCGCGCACCTCCGACATCCGTGATAAGTTATTCCTTGTGCCGCGGGGTGGAGCAGTTCGGTAGCTCGCCGGGCTCATAACCCGGAGGTCGCAGGTTCAAATCCTGTCCCCGCAACAAATGAAAGAGGCCCGATCCGTGAGGATCGGGCCTCTTTCACTTTTCACGACGTACGTCGGACTTGTGATCGACGCCACTTGACTCCACTCCCTTTCGGAACCGCTCCGGCGGCGATCGCCGCACCGGCCACAAGACCGAGCGCCAGGACGACGGCCTTGACCTTTTCGCCTCGTTCGATCAACTTCTCGCACTCCGGAAGCTGCTGCCGGGCGGACTCGATACCCTCGCGCTCCCAGCCGTACTTGGCATTCTCATACTGCTCGATGTATCGACGAAGAAACTCGGCACGGCGTCTTGCGCTGAACCGCGGCTCGTTCAGGAAAAGAAGGTCGAACGGCACCATGTCCCGATAGACGACCGTGGGGACCGGCGTGCGCAACGGGAAGTAGTTGCCTGCATGCACGCTTTCAGCATTGTTGCGCGCGAAGAGCGCCCCGACCATCAAGCTCTCCCGGATGGCGGCAACTTTGGCCCTGCGCTGTACCTCGCTGACGAACTCGGACGAAGATGACATCGGATAGAGGATGACGAGCGCAGAATATCGAAATGCGCCCTTCTCGCCTGCCCAGACCTTCCGGGCGATCTCCATGGTTCGACGTGACTCGAAACGTGAGCCTCGCTCGATGTCCCCCACAGCGAAGAACACCTGATGCGCTCTCAACGCCGACGGCATGAACGGACATACGGGACCGGCCCGCAGCGGATGACGCGAGACGAGAAACTCTTCCAGGTAGGGCCGCACCATGGCGATAGATTGCCGGAGCCACGGATGATCGTCGTACGGTGCCGAGGTGTCATCGAACATCTCCCAGGGCTGCATGCTCACGGCTGATGGCCTTTCGCCGGGTGTGGACTGGGTCGCAGAACGCGGATGGCGGCGATGCCGACCAGGACCGACCCCGAGGCGACCCACAGCGGGATCGCCTCCTTGCCGCCGATCGCGATGACACCGAGCAGCAGGGGCGCTGCGGCGCGTCCGGACTGAAAAGCGAATGAGTTCAACGCCATGTACTTGCCGACCTGAGACTCCGAGGCCGCTCCGAGGACGACGGCGGGCACGACGGCGATGATCAGAGCTTCGCCCATGCTCTGCAGAGCGGCGAACCCGAGAAGGAATGCCGCGCCACCCCACGCCCCCACCCATAGCAGCACCCAGGACGCTGCGACCGTGCTCGCCGCGACGGCCACGTACACACGGTTGAGCCGCGCTCTCAGGAGAGGGGCTGCGACGATCTGAGTGACTGCAGCGGTGAGAGAACCGACCGTGAATCCGAATCCGACCCATGGTTGAAGGCTCGAGCCGGCGGCGAACGCGGGATATGCGTATTCGCTCTGATTCATGATCACGAGTGAGATGAAGAACGTGAGCACCACGAGCCGAAGAAAGTGCGGATCACGAAGCGGGATGCCTATCGAGGCGACGTAGTGACGCACGCTGGCGCGACGGCCGTCGGGTGTCGTGGCGCGCTGTCCCGATCGCGCGAGAACGGCGAACATCGTTCCCGACGCGACGGACGTGACGGCGTTGACGCCGAACATAGCTGCCGTGACGCTCATTCCGTGCTCCACGACGGCCAACGAGGAAGCACCGGTGCCCAGAGCGAAGAGAGCGTTGGACCACCCTGCCTGCGCGCTGAAGAATCGCGACCGGCGATCCGGTACGACCAGCAGACCGACCGCAGCCTGAAGCGCCGTTCCGACTACGGACATGCCGCACTCGAGTGCGACCACGCCGATGAGCGCCACCCAGACACTGGAATCACTGCTGAGAGCCAGAGCTCCACATCCGAGCGCGCTCAACGAAGAAGCAAGCGCAGCGAACCGCAGCGGCCCGATGCGGTCGATGGCAGGGCCGATGGATGCGATCCCGATGAGCCCGGCAACGGCTGGTACAGCGAGACTCACGGTGGCCACGTGCAGGGGAATCTCGATCGACTCCACGAGGTAGATGAGGAGGTAGGGGAATGTCAGCCCGGTTCCGAACGCCGAAAGAGCGGACCCTCCCAAGAGGGTCCGCTCCGCTCGAGATGGTGCCGTCACCACTTCCAACCGATAGTGGGCTTTCGCCCGAGGATGGTGTTGACGACCTTGCGCACCCGTCCTGCGAGACTCAGTCGCTCTTCAGGGGCGAGCTCGAAGTAAGACATACTGCTCCATTCGTCCGTGTCGCATCTCCTCGACCACGATGGTGGTCGTTCAGCACGTTAGGTGACTGGAGCAGCTCGCGCGACGACAACGCGGACAGCGTCCCGGAATGCCGGAATGTACTGTGAGGCGCCCGTCAGCCGCGGTCGGCGCCGAAGCTCACGGAGCGGATGCCGGCGGCATCCGCCTCCTCGCGGGCGAGTCGCCTCTCCGCGTCCAGGTCGAGACCGCGCGCGAGGACGACGTAGGCGATCGCCGAGGCGACGAGGCCGACGAACAGCGCGATGTCGATCCCGCCGATGGCGGTTGCCACCGGACCGGTGAACCAGGTCGTGACGACGAACGGGATCATCGCGGCGATCCCGACGACGTACGCCGTGATCCCGCGCCAGCCCCATGCGCCGTACAGGCCGTGCGGACGGAACATCTCCGCGACCGCGTAGCGCCCACGACGCACCAGGTAGTAGTCGACGAGGTTGACGGAGGTCCAGGGCACCAGCACGTACAGCAGCACGACGAGGAAGCTGCCGAAGGAGTCGAGGAACTCCCCTGTCGAGAATGCGGCACCCAGCAGACCGCCGAGACCGACGAGCGAGCACGCGACGATACGGGTCATACGCGTCGGCCGCACCGGCCGGAAGGAATCGGCGACCGTGATGAGCTCGATGCTCGCGGCATAGATGTTGATCGTGATGACCGTGATGAGCGCAGGCAGCGCCGACCACAGCAGCACCGGGCCGAGCCCCGGCAGGATCGCGTCTGCGGCGGTGCCGATCGCCTCGACAGGGTCGGCCTCCGTGAACAGCGACGCCACGAACGCACCGAGGATCATGAGCCAGCCGGCTCCGACGATCACTCCCGACGCGGTGTGGAAGAGCGCCTTGCTCGGACTCGTCTGCGGAGGCAGATAGCGCGAGTAGTCGGAGACGTACGGCGCCCAGCCCAGCGCGTAGGCCGCAGCGGCCGCGAACTGCACCAGGAACGCCGGCCAGTTCATCTCCGCGAGCGAGAAGTCCGCTGCAGGGAGAGGCAGCACGAAGAGGGCGACCACGGTGAACACACCGAACGTGGCGAGGAACAGCCAGGTGAGCCACTTCTGCACGCGGTGGATCCAGTGGTAGCCGACGATCGCGAGAGTCAGCGCCAGAGCCGTGATGAGCACGTACCACCACGCGCCCGCATCCACGCCGGTCGTCGTCGTCAGCACCTGCCCGGCGAGCAGCTGGTTGAAGATGTTGAACCCGACGATGCTCGCGACGACCACGAGACACACGATCGCGACGCCGCGGTAGCCGAACTGGGCCCGGGACTGGATCATCTGCGGCAGCCCCAGTTGCGGGCCCTGCGCGGAGTGGAAGGCGGTGAACACCGTGCCGACGCACACGCCGAGCACGATCGCGACGACCGAGACGAGGAAGTTCGCGCCCATCGCGACGCCCACCATCCCGGTCGCCAGCGTCGTGAGGTTCGCGTTCGACATGAACCACAGCGAGAACAGACTCGACGGGGTGCCGGTGCGCTCGGTCAACGGCACCCAGTCGATGGACTTGACCTCGATGCCGCTCGTCGCGGGCAGCGCGAGCTCGGTCTGCGCGACGCCGGGCTCGGGCAGCCCGTTGCTCTGATGTGCCATGGGTGGGTTCCTTCTCGGGTGAGGAATCAGGGGGATGCCGGCACGAGGCCCGCAGGTCAGGAGGAGTGCGCGCGGTAGATGTCGGGCCGACGGTCCGCGAAGAGGTCGTTGTGCGGACCCAGACCCTTGTCACCGGTCGTGATCCGCAGGATCGCGGTGGCCGCGCCGTCGCTCTCCTCCGCGACGACCCAGCCCTCCCCGTCGATCACCGCGGTCCCGCCGGTCCACTCCACTCCACGCTCCGCGCCGTGACGGTCGGCGATGACGGTGGGGAGCCGTGACGACCGCGCTGCGCCCATCGCCTGGATGGTCTCGGGAGGCCGCTCCCCCGCGGGGCGCGGGACCAGAGGCCAGTTCACGGGCAGGGCCAGGAGGTCGGCGCCGGACAGCGCGAGCGCTCGGGGAACCTCGGGGAACTCGTTGTCGTAGCAGATGGCGACGCCCAGTCGGCCGATCGCGGAGTCGACGACCATCCCGGCATTCGTTCCCGGGGTGAAGACGAGCTTCTCCTCGCCCCACAGATGGGACTTGCGATACACGGCCAGCACGCCGTCATGCACCAGCACCGCGGCGGAGTTGTAGAGCTCGTCGCCGTCGCTCTCGGCGAAGCCGATCACCGCCACCGTCTGCGCGCCGAGCAGCGCCGCGAGTCGGGTCAGTCGGTCGTCATCGCGCGGCATCGCGAGGCGCACGGCCTCATCTCGGTCTGTGAAGACGTAACCGCTGGTCGCGAGCTCCGGCGCCACGACGAGGCGCGGGGCGTCGTCGCCGAATGCGGAGAGAGCATCGCCCAGGCGACGGAGGTTCCCCTCCACATCGCCGATCTCGATCAGCGGGCTCACAGCGATCGCTTCGATGGTGCGCGAAGAAGAGACCGTCATGTGAGCAACAGTAGGACGCGACGTGGCATCGTCCCATCCCGCCCATCCTGTGCTCCCCATAGGGTTCACCGATGGAGGCGGCAGCCGGGGATGCACGAAGCCGCGCGTTCCGGAGCCGTCGGATCGATACCGTCGGCTGCGAGACGCGCGGCCTGGTCGCGAGAGCTACTCCCCCGATGCGCCTTCCAGCTCGAGGAGCGTGTTGACCGCATCGGTCAGACGCTTGTCGGCCTCGGCGAACTTCGTCAGGTCGCCCGACTTGAGGGCGGCGTCGCGGTCGAGCAGCGCCTGCTGCGCGTCCGCGAGGGCGTCGGCCTGCGCGTCGGTCGGAGTGGTGGGCTCGGTCGGCACCTCACCGGTGTCGGGATCAGGTTGGGTGGGCTCGACCTGATCGTCCCCGCCGGTCGCACCCGAATCGCCTCCGAACAGCGCGTCGAGCGCCGCGGTCAGGGTGTCTTCGAAAGCCACCTTGTCACCGAAGGCGACGAGCACCTTCTGCAGACGCGGCAGCTTCGTCCCCTCGGACGACTGGACATAGACGGGCTGCACATACAGCAGACCGCCACCCACGGGCAGCGTGAGCAGGTTGCCGTAGATCACCTGCGACTCACCCTGCTGCAGCAGGTTGAGCTGCGGCACCACGGAGGTGTCCGAGTTGTACGTGTTCTGCACCTGGCCGGGACCGGGCACCGTCGTGTCGGTGTCGATCTCGAGCATCCGGAGCTGGCCGTAGCCCTCCGACTTCTTGCCGGCCTCCGAGCCGGCATCCGAGTCGACCGCGAGATAACCCATCAGCACGTCACGGTTGCCGCCGCTGCCGGAGGCACTCGGGATGAAAGTCGAGAACATCGAGAACCGCGGGGAGTCCTGACCCGGCATCTGCATGGTCAGGTAGTAGGGCGGTTGGAGCACCGAGTCGCTGCGCGGGTCGTTCGGCGTCTGCCATCGGTTGTCCTGCTGGGCGAAGGAGCCGGCCGTGTTGATGTGGTAGATCCCGAGGATGTCGCGCTGCACCTTGAACAGGTCGGTCGGGTACCGCACGTGGCTCATGAGGTCGCCCGACATCTCGCTGACCGGCTTGAGCGTCGACGGGTAGATCTTCTGCCACGTCTGCAGCACCGGGTCCTGGTCGTCCCACGCGTACAGCGTCACGGATCCGTCGTAGGCGTCGACGGTCGCCTTGACCGAGTTGCGGATGTAGTTGATCTCGTCGATGGCCAGAGACGGCGACGGGAGGTTCGAGTCGGCGATCGCCTCGGAGAGGCTCACGTTCGTCGAGTAGGGGTAGGACGAGCTCGTCGTGTAGCCGTCGATGATCCAGACGATGCGGCCGTCGACGACGCTCGGGTACGGGTCGCTGTCGAGCTCGAGGTACGGAGCGACCTTCTGGACGCGCGTCTTCGGATCGCGGTCGTACAGGATCTGCGAATCGGCGTTGACGAGGTTCGAGAACAGGATCTGCTCGGATTGGAACTTCAGCGCGTACAGCAGCTTCGTGAACGTGTTGCCGATCTTCGGTCCGCCGTCGCCGTCGAACGTGGTCTTCGTCTCGCTCGACCCGTCCTTTCCGCGCGGGTAGTCGATCTCGACGGGATCGGACCCTTCTGGCGCTCCGACGATCGAGTACTCGGGCGAGTTCTCTCCGAAGTAGACGCGCGGCTCGAAGTTCTCCTGGTCCGTCAGGAATCCCGACGAGGGGATGCCGCGCTCGAGGAAGACGGGCTCGCCGTCGCTCGTGCGCTGGTTGCCCGCCGCTGCGACGAGACCGTAGCCGTGCGTGTAGACCGCTGCGCGGTTGTTCCAGTTCGAGACGTCGACGCCGGCCATGTCGAGGTCGCGCACCGACACCACAGTGTCCTGCATCTGCCCGTCGATCTCGTACCGGTCGACGTCCATGTTCTCCTGGAACTGGTAGTAGCCGCGATACTGCTCGAGCTGTCGGACGGTCGGGCTGATGACGGCCGGGTCGACGATGCGGATGGATGCCGTCGTCTCGGCGTCGGCGCGGAGCTGGCCGGCCTCGGCGTCAGTCTCGGCTTCGAACGGCGTGGTCTCGAGGTCGGCGACGCCGTAAGCCTCCTTGGTGCCGTCGATGTTCCGCTGGTAGAACTCCGCCTGGTAGGCGTTCTGGTTCGGACGCACCTGGAACGTCGTGACCGCCCACGGGTAGCCGACGCCCACGACGAGCGAGGCGATGATGAGCAGCGCGGTCGCCGCGAGCGGGAACCGCCAGCGACCGATCACCGCGGTGACGAAGAACAGCACGGCGACGATCGCCGCGATGATCGCGAGGATCGCGAGGCCCGGGATGGTGGCGTTGACGCCGGTGTACGCGGGGCCGACGATGCGGTCGTCGGGGCTCACGAGCGTCTTGAACCGGTCGAGCCAGAGGCTCGCCGCCTGCACGAGGAGGTAGAGACCGGCGATGACGGCGAGCTGGATGCGCGCGGCCTTCGAGATGCGCAGCTCGCCCTGGCCGATGCGCACGGAACCGTACAGGTACGAGACCAGCGCCGTGACGATGAGCGTCAGCAGCAGCACGGCCGACACGAAGGCGAGCAGGATCGAGTAGAACGGCATCGCGAACATGTAGAAGCCGGTGTCGACACCGAACTGCGGGTCGACGGCGTCGGTCGCCACGCCGTTGGCCCACAGCCACACCGTCTTCCACTGGCTCGCGGCCGAGAAGCCGGCGAAGAGGCCGAAGAAGATCGGCATGCCCCACATGGCCAGGCGACGCAGCGGCTCGATGACCTCCTGGTAGCGGTCGAGCTGCGAGCTCAGTCGCACGTACACCGGGCGCAGCCGGTAGGCGAGCTGGATCGCGACGAATAGCGGCACGGCCATGCCGAGGAACCCGACGACGAACATGGTCACCGTCGCGATCCACTGCGTCGTGAGTACGTTCGTGAAGCCCAGCTGGTCGAACCAGAGGTACTCGGTGAAAAGCGACGAGAAGACGAAGAAGACGGCGATCAGCGCGGCGATGATCGCCAACGAGATGCCGAAGATTCTTCGGGAGGTTCGAGGAGTGGCCGGGTTCGGTGCGGAAGTCGAGGTCACTCTTCCATCCTAGGCACGCCTTACTGTGGTGCGGCTGTCGTTCCTGTCACGGGGAGGTCACGACGTCACTTCGCGGCGGCGGGGTCGCACGTCGGCAGCGAATCGACGTCTCCGCCGTTCGCGATCGCCTCGAGCGCCGCGAGCGACTCGTCGAGCGTCGAGGTGCTGAGCACCGTGAGCCCGTCGGGGACGTGCCCCGTCACCTCGTCGCAGTTGGACTCGGGGGCGAGGAAGTACTCGGCGCCTGCATCCCGCGCCCCGTACAGCTTCTGTCGGATGCCGCCGATGGGCCCGACCGTGCCGTCGGCCTCGATCGTGCCGGTACCCGCGACGTTCTGCCCGCCGTTGAGCTCGCCCGGGGTCAGCGTGTCGATGATCCCGAGCGCGAACATCATGCCGGCGCTCGGTCCTCCGACGTTGTCGAGCTGGATCGTGACGTCGATCTCGAAGTCGTAGTCGGTGCGCAGCGTGACGCCGATCAGCCACGTCGTCACATCCCCCTCGACGTGCTTCTCGGGGGTGACCTCGACGTTCTGCTCCTCCCCCGCCCGCAGCACGGTCAGTCCCACGGGGTCGCCTCCGGCATCCTGGATCGCCTCGCGCAGGAGCTTCGCCGAGGTGACGGGCATGCCGTCGACGGCGGTGATGACGTCTTCGGGCTCCAGCAGCCCCGCGGCGGGGGCGTCGTCGAGCACATCGACGACGGCGACGGCCGCGCCGGTGTCGTACCCGAGCTCGTTGAGCGCAGCCGCTGTCGCCTCGTGCTGCGAGTCGACCATCAGGGTCGCGTTGCGCTCGTCGCGTTGCTCGCTCGTCTGTCCCTCGGGGAAGACCGACTCGATCGGGACGACGGCGCGCGACGGGTCGGTCCACGCCAGCGCGAGCTCGAACCAGCTCGGAGTGCGCTCGCGGTTGCCCACCACCTGCACGGTCGTGAGGTCGAGGGTGCCTGCCGTCTCATAGGTCTCCGCGCCCTCGACCTTGATGAGCGGGACCTGCTCGTCGTCGGCGCCCGCCGCCGTGCCGAGGGTGTCGTAGACGGGTCCCGGTCGCTGGATGACATACGGCGTGGGGAGGAAGGTGAGCACCACGAGCGCGATCAACGCCACGATCAGCGCCCATACTCCCAGTCCGAGCTTCACAGACCGGGTTCGATCCACAGGTTCCTCCGTCGTTCGCGGGCGGCGTACAGCGATCTGCCCGTGCCCGGGTCTCGCGGCCGATCCTGTGACTAGCGTAGATGCCACGGCTTCAGACGTGCTGAGAGGCGAACCCGATGGCAGACAACGACCCGACCCCCGAGGACTTCCAGGAGTTCCTCCGACGAATGATGTCCGGCCAGGGAGGCGGAGACATCGACCCCGAGGCGTTGCGCAACGCGTTCTCGGGCATGGACGGGCTTCAGCTCGACCCGGCGATGATGAAGACGATCATGGCGCAGCTCCAGGGCGCGTTCGGCGGAGACGCCTGGGAGAACGCCCTGCGGCAGGCTCTGCACATCGCGAACCGCGACGGCCTCGGCATCTCCGAGGGCTCGCGCACCTCGCTCGCCGATTCGTTCGCGCTCGCCGATCTCTGGCTCGGCGAGGCGACGACCATCTCGGAGCTCGCCGAGTCTCCCCGAGCCATGACCCGCGGCGAGTGGGTCGAGGCGACCCTTCCGGTGTGGAAGGAGATCGCCGACCCCGTGTCGACCAGCATCGCGGACGCGCTCACCTCCGCGCTCGACAGCCAGGTCCCCGACGACATGCGAGACGTGGTGCAGGGCGCGGGGAAGCTCATGCGCGGGCTCGGCGGGTCGGTGTTCGCCGCCCAGTTCGGCCAGGTTCTCGGCAACCTGTCGCTCGAGGTCGTATCGGGCGGCGACGTCGGCATCCCGGTGCTCCCCGCCGGTACCGCCGCCGTGATCCCGCAGAACCTCGCGGGCTTCGGCGAGGGTCTGGAGATCCCCGAAGACCAGATCGCGCTGTACATCGCGACCCGCGAGCTCGCGTACGCGCGTCTCTACCGGCATGCGAAGTGGCTGCACCTGCACGTCATGGCGCAGATCACCGACTTCGCTCGGGGCGTGACGGTCGACGTCGACGCTCTGGAAGATGTCGCCAGCCGGCTCGACCCCTCCGACCCGGAGGAGCTGCGCGCGGCGATCGAGGGCGGCGCACTCCTGCCCACGCAGACCGACGCCCAGCGCGAGGCGCTGGCGCGGCTCGAGAACCTCGTCGCGACGATCGACGGCTGGGTCGACGTGGTCACCGCGCAGGCGACCGCGCGCCTCCCCGACGGCGCGCGCATCGCGGAGGCCGCTCGTCGCCGGCGCGCCGTCGGCGGCCCTGCCGAGGACGCTCTCGGTGCGCTGGTGGGGCTGAAGCTGCGGCCGCGCCGACTGCGGGAGGCCTCGGCGATGTGGCAGGCGGTGACGGATGCCGTCGGCGCCGCGGGACGCGACGCGCTGTGGGACTACCCCGACCTCATGCCGACATCCGAGGACATCGACGACCCGACCGCCTTGGTCGCGCGTCTGCAGGCCACGGCGCGCGGCGAGCAGCCGGTGGCCGACGAGTTCGACGAGGCGCTGGCCCGGCTGCTCGACGGTGACGACTTCGGCGGCGGCGACGAGCCGGGCACCGACGCGGGAGGCTCCTCGTCGGACGCGCGCGATGAGTCCGACGACGGGTCCCCCGAGGGCGACCGCCCGGTCTGACCGAGCCGCCGAGACCCGCGCGGGGCGCCGTCTCGTGCACGAGACGGCGCCCCGCGGAGTTCTCCACGGATCCGGCACAGCGGTGCCGCGGCCTCCGATTCCTCCGCACAATCGAGGGATGCCGCTCAGCACTCAGACGATCACCCGCCTCGACCCCGCCGTCCCGTTGCTCTGGCGAGACGGCGACACGCTGCAGATCGGAATCGAGGGGACGCTGCGCATACCCGCCTCCGCGCCCTGGGTCGAGCAGTTGCTCGCGCGGATGGCCGCCGGTTTCCGCCGCTCCGCCTTCGACGTGACGGCGCACTCCCTCGGCGCGCCGCACGCGGAGGCCAGGGCGCTGTACTCCCGCCTCGAACCGCTGCTGGTCGACGAGGTGGCTGTGCATCGTGCCGCCTGGGTCGAGAGCATCGACGTACGCGACGGCCGGTGCGAGTACCGTCTGCGGGAAGCGCTGCACGACGAAGGGGTGCCGCCCGGCGACCCGCGCTCGTCAGCGGACGTCGCAGTGGTGCTCGTGGAGGGCGCGGCCGCTGCCCTGCATTTCCGGCGTCACCTGCGCGATGACGTGCCGCACCTGCCTGTGGCTCTCGAGCGCGGCAGGACTACCGTGGGACCGCTGGTGGTGCCGGGGATCTCGCCATGCCTCGCGTGCCGCGACGCTCATGAGCGCGACCGCGACCCGGCCTGGCCGCGCCTGCACGCGCAGTTGATCGGCCGGGCATCGGGACCGGTCAGCGCCGTCCGCATCGCTGACGCCGCGATCGCGGTCGCCGCCGTCCTGACCGCCGGAGCGGACGGTGCGGTCCTGGAGCTCAGCGGCGGCGTTCGGCGCGAGCTGCGGTCGGTGAGGTTTCACGCAGAATGCCGGTGCCGCGAGCAGTCGTTCCTATCTCGGCCAGGAAGCGCGACGGCGCCCGTTCCCCTCGGCCGGCGGACCGCGACCATGACACCGCGAGACTACGCGCGGCCCGCGTGACGCCGACGTACGCGAGGCGCCGCTCCTCGTCGATCGCGTCGAAGCCCGACGCGTACGAGATCGGCAGAGCTCCCTCCGCCCAGCCCGCGAGATACACGTGCGGCCACTCGAGCCCCTTCGCTGCGTGCAGCGTCGACAGGGTGACCGTGCGCATGGTCGGCTCATGCTGGTCCTTCGCCCGCGCCATCAGCGCATCGCTGAAGCTGCGGAGCGTTTCGTCCGGCCCGGCTTCCTCGGCGAGGCGCAGGATCGCACGGCGAGCCTCCCATCCATCGCGCTGCGCCCCTCCCGCCGCGGGCGGTTCGTCGCTGAGCCCCAGTTCGCGGAGCACCCGCTGGACTCCGGGCAGGAATCCGTGCTCGCTGGGTGCGACCGCCGCCGCCCGCAGCGCGAGGATCGCCTGACGCACTTCCGGCATGGCGAAGAAGCGGGTGCCGCCGAGCACCGACGTGGCGATCCCCTCCCCGGCGAGCGCCTGCTGGAGAGCAGCCGACTGGGCGTGCGCGCGATAGAGCACCGCGATGTCCGACGGCGACGCGCCCGCCTCGATGCGCGCCGACACCGCAGCGGCGATGCCCTCAGCCTCGTCGCGTTCGCTGTCGTAGGCGGTCACGGTCGGTGCGTCCGCCGAGAACGTCTCGCGCGCCGGCATGAGCTCCAGCGCCCCCGGCCGGCCACGCATGAGCGCGTTCGCCGCCTCGAGGATCGGAGCCTGGGACCGGTAGTTCGTCTCCAGACGCACGACGGTGGCGTCGGGATGCCGTCGCTCGAACTCGAGGAGGAACCGCTGCTCGGCTCCCGCGAACGAATAGATCGTCTGGCTGGCGTCGCCGACCACGCAGATGTCGCGGCGGTCGCCGAGCCAGAGCTCGAGGAGCCGGTTCTGCAGCGGCGACACGTCCTGGAACTCGTCGACCGTGAAGTGGCGGTACTGCTCGTGCACCGACGCGGCGACGCGGGGCTCCGCCTCGAGCATCCCCGCGCACGCGAGCAGCACGTCTTCGAAGTCGAGCTGGTGGCGTTCGTCCTTGAGCGCCTCGTAGCGCTGCTGCAGCTCGACGAGCTGCTGGGCGTCGACGCCACTGGGCGTACGCCCCAGCGAGGCGTGCTTCTCGATCGAGAGCATCGACACCTTGCGCCACTCGATCTCGGAGGCGATGTCGCGCAGCGTCGCCGTGCTGGGTCGAAGGCGCATCGCGTCGGCGGCCTGCCCGAGCATCCGCACCTTGTTGTCGATGATCGAGGGGGCCGGCGACCCGGCGAGGGTCGGCCAGAAGAAGTTGAGCTGTGCCAATGCTGCGGCGTGGAAGGTCCGGGCGGCGACGCCCTCGACGCCGAGCGCGCGCAGACGTCCCCGCAGCTCGCCCGCCGCCTTGGCCGTGAAGGTGACCGCCATCACGCGCGACGGCGAGTAGGCGCCCGTGTCGACCCCGTGCGCGATGCGGTGCGTGATGACCCGCGTCTTGCCCGTTCCCGCGCCGGCGAGCACCGCGACGGGGCCGCGCAGCACGGATGCCGCCTCCCGCTGCCTGTCGTCGAGGGCGTCGAGTGCGCTCACGCGCGCCCCTCGTACCACGCCGTGATCAGGGCGCGGGCGATGGATGCCGGGCCCGGCAGCCCGACAGGTCCCTCGCCGGCGAGGGCGGTGCCGATCTCGTCGCGGGTGAACCAGCGAACGTCGATGATCTCCTCGCCGTCGGGGCGCACCTCGGTCTCGTCGAGCGCGACGGCGCGGAACCCGAGCATGAGCGACCGCGGGAACGGCCACGGCTGCGACGACACGTAGTGCAGCGATGCGAGGCGCACCCCCGCCTCCTCGGCGAGCTCCCGGTGAACGGTCGTCTCCAGCGACTCCCCCGCCTCGGTGAAGCCCGCGAAGCAGGAGTACATGCGCCCACCCCAGTTGGCGTTGGCCCCGAGGAGGAGACGCTCGCCGTCGGTGCTCTCGACGGCGACGATCACCGCGGGATCGGTACGCGGGAAGTGCTCGCGTCCGCACACGAGGCAGTGCCGTGACCAGCCGGCCTGACGGAGCTCCGTGCCCCCGCCGCACCTCGGACAGAACGGCGCATCGCGCAGCCATCCGCCGAGCGCCAGAGCCTCGATGAGGAGCTCGGAGTCCTCGTCGCCCAGTCGTGCCCCGAGATCGCGGAGTCCCAGCCAGGTCTCGTCCGGCGTGGTGTCGACCGTGTCGGATTCGGGAGTGAGCACCGCGAGGAGCACGACGATACCGCCGGCATCGCGGCCCAGCAGCGCCCAGGTGGCCTCGCCGATCTCCGACGGCGCGACGCGCAGGAGCCGCGGTTCGTCGAGATCCGCACCGGCGATGCGCGCACGGCCGTCGCGGACGGCGATGACCCTGGTCGAGTCGTCGGCACGCAGCCGTTCGATCACTCCGGCCTCGACGCGCAGCTCGGCCGCACGGTCGAAGGACGCGCGCATCGTGGTCATCGACTCCCTCTCTCACGGGCGTGGCGGAGGCGGGACCGCCCCGGCGCCCGCCTACCCTGGGGGTATGGGACGCTCTCCTTTCACTCTAGCCGCGGCGGTGACGGCCGCACTGCCCGGAGCGGAGGTGACCGGAGCGCGACCGCTGACCGCCGACGGCGACGGACGTTTCGACTCCGCGGTCGCCTCTCTCGCCGACGGTCGGGAGCTCGCGATCCGCGTGGCCGAGGACGACGAAGCCGGCCGGGAGCTGGCCGCCGAGGCGCTCGCCCTCCGAGCGCTCACCGCAGGCGCCCGCGCGATGCTGCCGTTCGAGGCTCCCGCGTACATCGGCGAGACCCGCCTCGGCGATGCCCGCGCGCTCGTCACGGAACTCCTCCCCGGATTCCAGATCGAGGCCGCTCATGTGCCGGCCGGTCGCGGAGCCGCGGAATCGATGGGCGCGGCGATCGCCGCCGTGCACGCACTGCCGACCTCGGTCGTCCGGGGCGCCGGTCTGCTCGCTCGCACAGCGCAGGAGAGCCGCGACGAGATCGCCAGACTCGTCGACACCGCCGCGGCGACCGGACGCGTGCCAGCGCGCCTCACGGTGCGGTGGCGCGAGGCCGTGGCCGACGACGACCTCTGGCGCTTCGAGTCGACCGTCGTGCTGGGCGGCGTGCAGGCCACCTCTTTCGTCTTCCGCGACGACCCCGAGGCCGGCCCCCAGGTCACCGGTCTGCTCGGCTGGCACTCGCTCTCGGTGGGCGACCCCGCGGTCGACCTCTCCTGGCTCTCGACGGCGCCCGACGCCGCCGCCGACGTGACAGCTGCATACGCCCGCACGATCGACCGCGTCCCCGATCCGGCACTCGACGTCCGAGGCCGCCTGCTCGCCGAGCTTGAGTTCGCGCGTTGGCTCGTGCACGGCGACTCGCTGCACCGGCAGGACATCGTCGACGACGCCGCCGCCCTGCTCGAGGCCCTCGCGGACGGCCTGCGGCACGACGATCTCACCGTGATCTCCGCACGCGGAGAAGGGGTCGACTCGGCGATGGACGCGCTCGGTCGGGTTCCCGCCACCGCCGCCTCCGGGGCGGGAGCCCCGGGCGCGACGGCGATGGAGACCGACGCCTACAACCCCGACGAGCTGTGGCACGACGAGCCGGACGACAGCCAGAGCGCCACCGGCACCGCGGGAGACGCCGCGGACGCCGACAGCACGCACGACCTGTCGGATGCCGCAGCCGAGGCCGCCGCTGAGGCCGCACGGCGCGCGAACGTCGGCGGGCTCGAGACCGAGGATCTCTCTGGGGTGCGGGACCGGTTCAGCGGGTCCCGTGCGGGCGACGGGTCCCGGCCCGCATCCCCCGCGACCGCGCCGGGCGCCGACGAGTTCTCGGAGGCGCACGACTCCCCCGAGGACGAGGCTCAGCGGGCCGCGCGCGCTGCACTCCAGCGCTGGAGGAGCTCGGACTCCGAGTAGACCCTGTCGCCGCGAATGACCAGGTCGTCGGCGACGTAGTAGAGCGCGACGTCGATCTCGTCCAGCGGGACGCCGAACCGGCGGTGGTAGGCCAGCCGGTAGAGGGCGAGCTGCAGCATCCGCTCCTCGCGCTCCTGCGCGGTGCGGGGCGCCTTGCCCGTCTTCCAGTCCACGATCTCGATGCGTCCGCCACGGTCCTCTCGACGGTAGACCGCGTCCAGCTTGCAGATGACGATGTGCCCTGAGCCGTCGTCGCCCGGTGCTCCGCCGAGCGCGAAGTCGATCTCGATCTCGACGGCGATCGGCGCGAGGCCGCCCCACTCGCTGCGTTCGAAGATCTCCTGCAGGGTGTGCAGGTCCGCCGCGTCCGCGGGCGACACATCACCCGGAGAGTCGACCGAGGGGTCGTCCTCATCGAGCTCCCACAGCGCTTCCTCGACGCGCGCGCCGACACCTACCAGCTCGCTGCGCCGCTCGACCCAGGCATGGAACAGCGTGCCGAGCCTCGTCTGCCGGTACGGCCGCTCCGGCATCGGGCGGACGATCGACGAGATCGTGGCGTCGAAGTCGGTGACGTAGTCCTTGAACCGCGATGCGGGCACACGCGTGGGAGGCTGAGCGGCCGTGCCGCGGTGGCGCGCCTCGCGCTCGGCGAGCAGACGCGCCAGCTCGGGAGTCGCGACCGGATCGTCGGCCGCAGCGGCTCGAACGGCAGCTGCCGCCGACTCGACGAGCGGTCGGCGAGCCCCCAGCGGGTCGAGCGGCCAGCTGAGCGTGGCGCCGGGGCCCTCGTAGGGATTGTCGTCGGGATCCACCGGCTCGATCGCGTCGAGGCCGAGCACGTCCAGCGCCTCGACGAGGAACGGGCTCGGCACCCGCGGCGACTTCTGCCCGGCCCAGTGGGCGCCGGTCAGCAGCAGGTCGGTCCGCGCCCTGGTGACGGCGACGTACGCCAGGCGGCGTTCCTCCTGCTGCTGGTAGTCGCGGTACGCGTCCTTGAACCGCTTGAGAGCACCGCCCTGCGGGTTCGCCTTCGACACTCCGCCCGACAGCGACGACTGCGCCAGGGCCTGCCGCTTCTTCGTATCGGTCTCGTCGCCCATCGCCGCCGCCGGGTCCCAGTCGAACCGGGGCAGCGCGTCGCGGTCACCGCGCAGCGCGAAGGGGACGACGCCGAATCCGAACCATCCCGATGTGTCGGACACCCGACCGGGGAGCTCGTCTGTGACCAGCCGCACCACGGCGACGGCATCCCACTCCAGCCCCTTGGAGCCGTGGATGGTCAGCAGCTGCACGACGCCCGGTTCGGGAGGCTCCGGGCGGGGCATCAGCTCGTCCGTGCTCTCCGCCTTGTCGAGCCAGGCGAGCAGCGCTCCGATGGTGCCGCGCTCATCGGCGGCGAGGAAGGCGCGCACCTCGTCGGCGAACGCCCTCAGCTGGGTCGCCGCGACCCGGGCCGGGCCGCGCGTCTCGTTCGCCGCGAGCTCGATGTCGAGCCGCAGTTCCGCTTCGATCAGTCGGATGAGTTCGGGGATCGGCTGAGCAGAGGCACGCCGCAGCCGTTCGAGCATCTCCCCCGCGGCGCGGATGCGCGAGCGCCCCTCGGGGCTGATGCCCGCGATCAGCCGATAGTCGTCGCGCACGGCGCGCACGACGTCGACCGCATCGATGATGGAGACGGCCTCGTCGGCGCCTCGCGAGGACCGCAGACGCACACGCACCTCTTCGGGGAGCGGCATCATCCCCGTATCGCGCTCGGACAGAGTGCGGCCGAGGTCGTAGAGCGCGGCCATGTCTGCGACGCCGACCGCGAACCTCGGTCCGGTGAGCAGGCGGATCAGGGCGGAACCGGCCGTCGGATCGTGCACGACCCGCAACGTCGACACCACGTCGACCACCTCGGGCGTCGAGAGCAGTCCTCCGAGACCGAGGATACGATGCGGCACGCCGCGTGCGGCGAGAGCAGCCGCGAATGTCTGCATGTGCCGCTTCGAGCGGAACAGGATCGCCCCGGTGTGAGGGCGACCCGCTGCCGCCTGGTCGTGCGCTGCTCGTCGCTCGACGAACCACTGGGCGACCTCGGCGGCCTCGTCGTCGACCATGAAGGGGTAGCGCACCTGCACTGCACCCTCCCCTGCCCCGAATCGCGGTTCGAGCGGAGGGACGTCGAGTCCGGGTCGCTGCAGGGGCTCCAGCACGCGGTTCGCGACATCGAGGATCCGGCTGTCGTTGCGCCAGCTGGTCATCAGGCTGTAGGTCGCGGCCGGGGCCTCGCCCGGACCCGTGAACGCTCCGGAGAACGCGTACAGGTTGTCAGCACTCGCGCCGCGCCACCCGTAGATCGACTGGTGAGGGTCACCGACGGCCATCACCGCAGAGTCCCGGAAGAGCTCTGCGAGGAACCGCGTCTGGATGACCGAGGTGTCCTGGTACTCGTCGAGAAGCACGACCCGGTGCTGCTCGCGCAGCTCGGCACGCACGTCGGCCGCCGTCTCGACGATGTCGTACGCCCCGCCGACCTGGTCGGCGAAGTCGAGCACTCCCCGCCGGCTCTTCTCGGAGATGTAGTCGCGCACCAGCTGCGCGAGCGTCCCCAGGCTCAGGAGGTTCGTCGCGGCGGTCTCGACCGCGGCTGTTCCCCGATAGGGACCGAAGGCCTCGGCGTGCTCGCTCGCGATGCGCACCGCGCGATCGAGGTCGACGCGGTGGTCGAGCACGTCGCCGGCCAGCCGCTGCACCGCGTCGATCACGGTTCCCAGGGCGAAGTCGATCTGCTCGAGCTCGGGGATGTCCGAGCGCAGCACGACCTCGCGCGCGAGCATCCAGGCCGCGGCCTGACTCAGCATCGCCACGTCGGCGTCGCGACCGATACGAGCGGCGTGCTCTCTGACGATCCCGTCGGCGAAGGCGTTGTAGGTCGACACCCGGGGGCGGATCATCAGCTCCTCCGCAGCGCGCGGTGTCGCCGGATCCCACCCTGTGCCGTACGCGTCCGCGAGCTCGTCGAGCACCCGCGAGCGGACGACGTCGCGCTGCCGACCGGAGGCGGCGGCATCGACGCGCTGCAGCGCGCCGGTCGCCACGATCTCGGGGAGGAAGGGCAGGAGCCCCCGGCGCCCGTACTCGTCGATGACGGCGAGCCGCGACCCGATGCGCTCGGCGAGCTCGCCGGCTGCCTTGCGGGTGAAGGTCAGACCGAGCACCTCGTCGCGGCGGACGTGCCCGTTGGCGACCAGCCAGACGACCCGTCCGGACATGGTCTCGGTCTTGCCGCTCCCCGCCCCGGCCACCACGAGCGCGGGCACGGGCGGCGCCTCGATGACGCGCTGCTGCGCGGGCGTCGGCGACGGCTGTCCGAGCGCGGCGGCCACATCGGTCGCCGAGATGCCGAGGGTGCCGGGCCACGCCTCGGCGGTCGTGCGCGTGTCGACGAGGCTCATGCGCTCACCGCCGGCACGGTGTGGATGCGACAGGGGTTGATGCGGCGCTGCGTGTCGGCGCAGTGCGCCTCGACCTGAGCGGTGAAGCTGGACGCCGACATGCCGCGCGCGGCCTCCCCCACCCGGCGCAGGAAGGCCGACCGCGCCTCGTCGTCGAGCGTGTGCTGGTGTGCGATGCGGTAGTCGCTCTTGGCGAGGGTCTTCGAGACCACGACCAGCCGAGCCCCGGCGAGCGCGTCGGCCGGTGCATCCGGGATGAGCCCCTGCTGCACCGCGACCTGGTACGCCGCGAGCTGCGCGTGCTCGACGACGCCCGGATCGGACTCCGGATCGGATTTCCCCGTCTTGAGGTCGACCACGACGACCCGCTCCCGAGGCGCATCGTCGGCTTCGGCGACCGCGGCGATGGGCTGCCACTTCTGCCCTCGCGCGTGGGGGTGATCACCGGCTCCGGGCGGATACAGCTCCACGCGGTCGATGTAGCCGTGGATGATCGCCTGATCGCCGTGCTCCTCGCCGACGGGATGCACTGTCGGCATGTCGTCGTCGCTCGCGGGGATGTCGACGGCGAAGCGGAACTCGACCTCGCTCGCGATCTCGCGCCCGCCGTCGCGGCGGACGTCGTGCAGGTAGGTGTGCAGCCGGTCGATGAGGGTGTCGGCGCGGCGGCGCTCCTTGCGTCCGATCCACTCCGTCTCGAAATCCAGCTCGGGCCAGTGCTCCGCGAGCACGGCGCGCATCTGCTCGAGGTCGCCGTCCGGCGACTTCTCCATCGCCTCGTGCACGATCGTGCCGATGCCGGCGGTCGGCGGCATGACGGTGTCTCCGCCCAGCGCCGAGACGGCCCAGTTCAGACCGCACTCCTCGTACGATTCGAGGCGCGACGGCGATACCCGGGCACCCTCCGCCGCCAGGTCGCGGAGTCCGGCGTCGGTCGAGGGCGGAGTGACCCCGTACCAGTCCGAGGGGTCGGCACCGGGAACGCCTTCCCGGGCGAGCACCGCCAGCTGCGATGCGGCCTCGGCCCGCGCTGTCGCGGAGTGCGAGGTGGTGAGGACCCGGCGATGCCGCGCGACGAGCCCGCGCAGCGTGAGGGGATGCTCCGCGGAGGCGTGATGGGCCGGAGGCGGCGGGGGCGGCAGGAACGCGAAGAAGGGGCTCGGGGTCATGTCGTCGTCGTCGACAGCGGTGATGAGCAGCCGACGTCGTGATCGTGAGATCGCCCTGACGAAGAGGCGCAACTCGTCGTGCAGCGCCGCGCGGCGGCGATCGAGCACGCCCGGGGGTTCCTCGGCGCGCCCGGTGCGAGCAGCGAGCAGCGCGTCGGCGAGTCGCCACGTCTGCAGCATTCCGCCGCGGAGGCGCACGTTGGGCCACACGCCGTCCTGCACACCGGCGACGACGACGGCGTCGAACTCGGTCCCGAGCGCCGTGGCCGGCGTGAGCAGCGTCACGCGTCCCGGCCTGTCGGGGCTCGAGAGCGAGTCCTCCGGCACCTCGCTGTCGAGGATGTCGCGGACGAACACCTCCGGTCGCTCGTTCGGCGTGCGCTCGACGAACCGCTTGGCCGCGCCGAACAGCGACACGAGCGCGTCCAACGACCTGGCGGTCTCGGCGCCGCTGGCCTGCATCGACATCTCGCGCCACGCGATCTGCAGAGACCTTCCGTCGACCGCCCTCGCACGGTCCCACACCCGCCAGAGCAGGTCGTGGATCGTCTCTCCTTGCGCTGCTCCCTTCGCGACCTCGGCCACGGTCTGCGCGAATCGCGCCGCCGTGCGGGACTCCGCCGCATCGATGAGCGTGAAGTGGTCGGGCGCGGTGAGCGCCTGTCGCAGCAGCTCCCTGGCCGGTGTGGATCCTCCCTGCTCGAGCTCCACGTGCCGCAGACGTGCGCGCAGTCGGCGGAGGCCGATCGCGTCCATTCCGCCGAAGGGCGTGCGCAACGCCTCCTCCCACTCCTGCGGTGTGCGCTCGTCAGCCGGTGTGAGTGCGAGGCGGACGACGCCGACGATGTCGCGCACCGCCGACTCGCTGCCGAGCGGGCGCTGCACGCCCGCGGCGCGCGTGGGGATCTCGCGTGCGGCGAGCTCGGTCTCGAGCTGCGCGACCTGACGCGTGTCATGCGCGATCACGGCCATGCGGTCCCAGGCCACGTCATCGGCCAGATGCCACTCGCGCATGACGCCCGCGATCCGATCGAGTTCCTCGTGGGGCGAGGGGGCGATGAAGGTCCAGACCGACATCTCCTCTTCCGCGCCGTCGAGCGGCGGTGCGGGCGCACGCCGATGGTCGACGCGACCCGATGCGCCGATCGCCTGCGTGACGGTGCGCGTGAGCGCGGTCAGCGATGGGGTTTGACGGTGCGGGGCGTCGAGCACGTGCACCCCGCCGAGCGTGGCGGCGAGCTGCGCGAACAGCTCGGGCGTCGCGCCGCGGAACGCGCCGGAGGAGATGTCGGGGTCGCCGAACGCGAGCACGGCCACGCCCCGCTCACGGAGCGCCTGCACGAGCGCCACGCCGCCTCGGGTGAGCTCCTGGGCGTCGTCGATGAGCACGACGCGGAGATCGGCGAGCGGCCCGAGCTCTGCGGCACCCGCGCTCTGCAGGATCGTGCGCGCCTCGGTGAGCAGGTCGGCCGCGTCTCGGTGCGCGGCACGGGCGAGGTCGAGTACGGCGCGGTACTCCACGAGGAAGTCGGCCACGGCCGTCCAGACCGGATCCCCGGCGCGACGCAGGTCGTCGGGATGCGCACGCAGCTCGGCGCACTCCGCGAGGAAGGCCCTGAGCTCCGAGCGGAAGCCGCGCGATCCGCGCACGGACGCGCTCAGCGCCTCCGGCCAGTCGATGTGCTCGTCCTCCGCGTCGCCGGCGAGGAGGTCGGCGATCAGTCGGTCCTGGTCCGCTCCCGTGAGCAGCGCGGGCGGCTCTTCGCCCCGGTGCACCATGGCGCCCCGCACGATCTGGAAGGCGAACGACCCGAGCGATCGCGCCAGAGGACCGGGGGTGGCCTGCCCGATCCGCACGCCGATGCGATCGCGCAGCGACGTCGCCGCCTGACGGCTCGGCGTCAGCACCAGCACGTGCTCCGGCCGCAGTCCCTCGGCGCCGAGGAGATGCACGACGCGCTCGATCAGCGCCCGTGTCTTCCCGGTGCCCGGCGCACCGATGACGATGCCGGATGCCGTCGCGTCTGCGCCGATCACGGCGGTCTGCGCGGCATCCTCTGTCATGTCCTCCACGCTACTGCGACGCGCCGACATCGTCGTCCGGCAGCCACGGGACCACGTCACGGGCGCCCTGTGCGCTCAGGGCGAAACCGCCTCGTCCGGCCGATCCCGCCCCGACGCCGCGGGGTAGAGTTGGGCGCACAGCATGGTCGATTCGACAACGGGAGTACGCGTGGAAATCCGCATCGGCATCATCAACACCGGCCGCGAGCTCAGCTTCGAGACCTCGGCGACCGCGGACGAGGTCCGCACGCAGGTGTCCTCCGCCCTCGAGCAGAGCACCTCGCACCTGAACTTCGCCGATGTGAAGGGGAACTCCTACCTGGTCCCCACCGCGCACCTCGCCTACATCGAGCTCGGCACCGAGGAATCGCGCCGCGTCGGCTTCGTGGCCTGACCCGCGATGTACATCCTTCTCGCGCTCATCGGCGCGTGCGTGCTCGGGATCGCTGCGCACTTCGTGATCGGCGGCCGTGAGCTGCGCGGTGTGGCGTTCACTCCGGCGGTCGCGACCGCCGTGGCCGCGGTCCTCTACACGGGCCTGCAGTGGCTCGGCCTGGGCGAGGACAGCGTCTGGCTGTGGCTCGCGAGCGTCCTCGGCTCGGTGCTGCTCGCCGCGGCCGCGACGGCCGCGCTGGTGGCGCTGCGGCGTCGGTCCGACGCGTCGGCCAAGGCGGCTCTCGGCATCTGAACGCCCGCGCTCCCGACGGGAGAGCCCGCTAGGACGCCAGCCCCATCGCATCCATGCGCCGGGCGTGCGCGCCCATGAGCTCGGTGTAGACCGGCTCGACGCGCTCCTCGGTCATGGCCGCCAGCTCGGGCTGGCGCAGAGCGGAGCGGCAGACGAGGATCGTGTCGCCGACGAGACGGCGCGCCCACATCGACAGCAGCGACCGCCACTCTCCGTCGCCGTCGATGGTCTCCTGGATGATCGCGACGATCTCGTGCCTGGCGTCGTCCTCGCTGAGGATGTCGACGACCCTGGCGCCCACCTCGCCGTAGCTCGATGCGAGCGCGAGGTAGAAGTCGTCCAGCATGCCGGCGGTGATGTACACCGACAGCAGGGTCTCGCGCGGGCGCGCGCCGATCGTCTTGCGGCGGAACGCGTCGAGGTTCTCGCGGAACGGCAGCATCAGCTGGGTGGGGTCGTCGCCCCGTTCGGCGATGAGGTCGACGATCGCGCGGTGCTTGGTGAGGGCCGCGCCGGCCGCCCTCGACAGCGACTCCTTCTCGGAGAGCTCGGGTGTGGCGCGGATGAGCCGGGTCAGCGTCTCGAAGTAGCCGAGCTGCAGATACGCGGCCTGTCCCAGGAACCGATCGAGCTCGGGGGCGACCTCGGAGAAGTCGACCTTCGTCGACGTGCCCTGATCGCCGCGGCTGCGCAACGTCATCGTGCGGCGGGGCGCCCTGCGCTTCCAGAACCAGTTGACCACGGGTTCACAATACTCGGACGAGAGGTCACTCCGAGGCTCCGGCGCCCCCTCGGGTAGGCTGGAGCCGTCCCCGCCGTCGGAGCGGGGCCCGCGCCTGTGGCACATGAGACGGCGTGGATCCGTGAAACGTGGCGATCCTCGCAGGTCGCCGGACAGGCATCTGAACATTGACTACCTTCGCTGATCTCGGAATCGATCAGGACATCGTCGACGCACTCGCCGCCAAGGGCATCGTCGACGCCTTCCCCATCCAGGAGCAGACCATCCCCCTCGGCCTCCCCGGCCAGGACATCATCGGCCAGGCCAAGACCGGCACGGGCAAGACCTTCGGCTTCGGCATCCCGGTCGTGCAGCGCCTGGGCCAGAACCCGGAGCCGGGCGTCAAGGCACTCATCGTCGTGCCGACCCGCGAGCTCGCGGTGCAGGTGTACGAGGACATCGACCTGCTCACCAGCAACCGCTCGACCAGCGTCGTGGCGATCTACGGCGGCAAGGCGTACGAGGGCCAGATCGACCAGCTGAAGGCCGGCGCGCAGATCGTCGTCGGCACGCCCGGTCGTCTGATCGACCTCGCCGGTCAGCGCCTGCTCGACCTCTCGAACGCGACCGAGGTCGTGCTCGACGAGGCCGACAAGATGCTCGACCTCGGCTTCCTCGCCGACATCGAGAAGATCTTCCAGAAGGTCCCGGCGGTCCGCCACACCCAGCTCTTCTCGGCGACCATGCCCGGCCCGATCGTGGCTCTGGCTCGCCGCTTCATGACGAACCCGATCCACATCCGCGCCAACGACCCCGACGAGGGTCTCACGCAGGCGAACATCAAGCACCTCGTGTACCGCGCGCACTCGCTCGACAAGGACGAGGTCATCGCGCGCATCCTGCAGGCGGAGGGCCGCGGCAAGACCGTGATCTTCACGCGCACCAAGCGCGCGGCGCAGCGCCTCGTCGACGAGCTGAGCGACCGCGGCTTCAACGTCGGCGGCGTGCACGGCGACATGGGCCAGGACCAGCGCGAGCGCTCGATGGCCGCGTTCAAGGCCGGCAAGAAGGACGTCCTGGTCGCGACCGACGTCGCCGCCCGCGGCATCGACGTCGACGATGTCACCCACGTCATCAACCACACGATCCCCGACGAGGAGAAGACGTACCTCCACCGCGCCGGTCGCACGGGTCGGGCCGGCAAGACCGGCATCGCCGTGACCTTCGTCGACTGGGAGGATCTGCACAAGTGGGCCCTCATCAACCGCGCGCTCGAGTTCGGCCAGCCGGAGCCGCTGGAGACCTACTCGTCGAGCCCGCACCTGTACGAGGACCTCGACATCCCCGCCGGCACGAAGGGCCGCCTCGTCTCGGCGCCCAAGACCGAGAAGCCGGCTCGCGCCCCGCGCCCCGAACGCGCAGCGGATGCCGCAGCAGAGGGCGCCTCGGAGGGCGGCACGCGTCGTCGTCGCCGCCGTCGCGGCGGATCAGCTCAGGTCGGATCGACCTTCGCCGACGGCGCGACCGAGAGCACGGGCGCTGATGGCGGCTCGTCCGCATCCGCCGACCGCAGTGCCGAGGGTGCGGGCACGCACGACGGCGCTGGCAAGGAGCATCACGACGGCAAGCCGGCGCCCGCTCGCCGTCGCCGTCGCCGTCGCGGCGGTTCCGGTGCCGGAGCGGCACCGGTCGCCGGCGCCTGATCGACTCCACCCGACACGACCTCCGAGGGGGCGGATGCTACGGCATCCGTCCCCTCCGTCGTCGCCGGACGACGCCCAGGCGCTCGCGGCGGGTAGACCCACGTGACCATCACGACCGAGATGATCATGAGCAGGAACCAGGAGCTGAGCTTGCTCAGCGACACCGGCTGCCACGCGACGACCTGGTCGGGGTACGCCCACGCCCCGGCCCACGTCCCGATGTTCTCGGCGAGGTAGATGAAGACGGCGACCCCGGCGAAGACAGCGAGCAGCGGCAATCGGATCGTCCGTCGCCAGACCCGCGCGTGCATGACGGTCGGCAGCCACACGATCACCACGCCCGCGAGGAGCACCCATCGTGCGTCCCACCACCAGTGGTGCGTGAAGAAGTTGAGGTAGATCGCCGCCGCGAGGACGGTCGTGAGCCAGCGCCACGGGTACCGCGTGAAGCCGAGGTCGAAGAGACGGTAGACCCTGACCATGTACGACCCGACGGCCGCGTACATGAAGCCGCTGAAGAGCGGGACGCCGCCGATGCGCAGGATGCCGTCTGCGGCATAGGCCCACGACCCCACGTCGGTCTTGAAGAGCTCCATGACCGTGCCGGTGAGGTGGAAGAGCACGATGACCCACAGCTCGCGCCCCGACTCGAGGCGGAACACGAGCATCCCGATCTGGATGAGGACCGCGGCGATCGTGAGCACGTCGTTGCGCGCGAGCGCTGCGTCGTCGGGATACCAGAGCCGCGCCGCGACGATCGCGACCAGCAGCAGCGCTCCGAACACGCAGGCCCAGGCCTGTTTGAGCACGAACACGGCGAACTCGACGAGCCCGGCGCGGACGCCGCGATCGGAGGCGTCGCGGAGGATGCGGTGAGCGATCGCGTCGATGCGCTGCTCGAGGGACGTCGCTCTCTGCATGCCGTGAAGCGTATCCGCGCTCCTCGACAGTTCGCCGTGAGATCCGAGTCGGCTGCGGTGCGGGTCAGGGATAGCGCGGCGAGGAGCCTGTCGCGCGCTCGATCAGCCGGGCGACCATCTCGTCGGACGTCGTGTTCTCCCCCGGCAGATTGGGCTTGCCCGAGCCGTGGTAGTCGCTCGAGCCGGTGACGATGAGGTCGTGATCGGCCGCGATCCGCCGCAGGGTCCGCTTGCCCGCCTCGGTGTTCTCGCGGTGGTCGATCTCGAATCCGCCGAGTCCCGCGTCGATGAGGCGCTCGATGAACGGGACGGGCATCATGCGGTCGCGCCCCGCCGTCACGGGGTGCGCGATGATCGCGACCCCGCCGGCCTCCGTGATGAGCCGCACCGCGGTGAGCGGGTCCGGGGCGTAGTGCGGCTCGTAGTATCCCTCCCGCGGGTGCAGGATGCCGTCGAAGGCCTCCGTGCGGTCGCGGACGATGCCCCGGGCGACCAGCGCGTCGGCGATGTGCGGCCGGCCGACCGTCGCATCCGGAGTGGTCTGCGCGACCACGTCCTCCCAGTGCAGGTCGTAGTCGCGACCGATGCTGCGGACGATCCTCTCCGCGCGACCGATGCGGTCTCCGCGGATGCGCTCCGTCTCGGCCGTCAGCCCGGGGTGCGCGGGGTCGAAGAGGTATCCCAGCACGTGCACGCTGCGCCACTCGTGCTTGGCTGAGAGCTCCATCCCGGGGAGGAACGTCATCCCCAGGTCGGCCGCGGCGGCACCGGCCTCGTCCCAGCCCGTGGTGCGGTCGTGGTCGGTGAGAGCGGCGGTCCGCACACCGTACGCGTGGGCCTGCCGCATGACCGTGTCGGGCGACTCCGTGCCGTCCGAGTGGTTGGAGTGCAGGTGCAGGTCGGCGGGACCTGCGAAGCGGTGGGAGCGAACGGCCATCCTCCGAGCGTACCGAGCGGCGGAGCCCCCGAGACGCGCGGGCCCGCGGCAGGGACTTCACAGCGACCGCTCCTAGGCTGGACGGGATGCTACGACTCCTGGGGATCCTGTTCACGGTGCTGCTCGCGATCGCGACGGCGATCGTCGTGTGGCCGCAGTTCTTCCACCTCGAACAGACCTGGCCGTTCGCCCAGATCGTCGCCGCCCGCGGCCTGGTGCTCGGCGTGTTCCTCGTGGTCGCGGTGCTGGCGCTCCTCCTGCTCCTCGCCCGGCCGCTGCGCGGCTTCGCGGCCTCCGTCCTCATCGTGGCGCTCCTCGGAGCCGGCGCGACGGGCGTGGTCGGCATGACGCGTGGCTTCGGAACCGGCACCCTCCCCGCGGCGACCGATACCAGCATCCGCGTGCTCACCTGGAACACGGCCGGCGACGCGGTCTCGGCGGAGGAGATCGCACAGCAGATCCTCGACCAGGGCGCCGACATCGTCGCTCTCCCCGAGACCACCGAGGCCGTTGGCGAGCAGATCGCCGTCATGCTGCGCGAGCAGGGGCACCCGATGTGGGTGCACCACGTGCAGTTCAAGCCCGATGTCGTCGACGGCCCGAAGTCGTGGCACACGACCGTGCTCGTCTCCCCCGAGCTCGGAGAGTACTCGGTGATCGAGTCGTCGGAGGACGGATCGAGCAACACCGGCTCCGTGCCGAGCGCCGTGCTGATGCCCGTCGGTGGGAACGCCGGCGGTCCCACGATCGTCGCCGTGCATGCGGTCGCTCCGCGCATGGAGGAGATGGAGCAGTGGAGCAGCGATCTGCGCTGGATCGCCGATCAGTGCCCCGAGGGGAACTTCGTGCTGGCGGGCGACTTCAACGCGACCGTCGACCACATGGCGGGCCTCGGCGTCGACGGAGGCGACATGGGGTACTGCCGCGACGTCGCATCGCGCACCGGCAACGGTCTCAGCGGCACATGGCCGAGCTCGCTCCCCGCACTCCTCAGCGCGCCGATCGACCACGTCATGGCCTCCCCGAACTGGACGCCGACCGGCTCGCTCGTGATCGACGACGCCGGGGGAAGCGACCACCGCGGTCTGGTCGTGCAGCTGGAGCCCGCCGGCTGACATCCGTCCGCCGCCGAGCAGGTGACAGACTGGAGGGATGAGCACCGCAGAGCGCGACACGATCGCAGAGCCCGCCGTCGAGACCCCGGTCGAGAACAGCACCACCAACCGCAAGCAGCCCTTCCCCCGCGGCTTCCTCGACACCATCTCGACCGGATGGGCGGACCGCCCCGAGTCCCTCCCGACAGCGCGCCCGCAGGCCGCCTTCGCCGCCACCCGCCGCGCCGCCGTCTCTGCCGCCTTCCCCGGCAAGCGCCTCGTGATCCCGGCCGGGTCGCTCAAGCAGCGCAGCAACGACACCGACTACCCGTTCCGCGCCCACTCCGCCTTCGCGCACCTGACCGGGTGGGCCGCCGATTCGGAGCCGGACTCGATGCTCGTCTTCGAGCCGACCGACGACGGCCACGACGTCACCCTCTACTTCCGGGAGCGCGCGGACCGCACGACCACCGAGTTCTACGCGGATGCGACGGTCGGCGAGTTCTGGATCGGACCGCGCCCCTCCCTCGCGGGGGTCGCCGCCGACCTCGACATCGTCACCGCGCACCTCGACGAGTACACCGAGGTCGATGGCTCGCTCGTGCTCGACGAGTCCGAGGACCTCACCCGCGTCGTCTCCGAGCTGCGTCTCGTGAAGGACGACTACGAGATCGCCGAGATGCGCCGCGCCGTCGACATCACCGCGCAGGGTTTCGACGACATCATCCGCGCCCTCCCCGACGCGGTCTCGCACGCCCGCGGCGAGCGCGTCGTCGAGGGTGTCTTCCACCGCCGCGCCCGTGAGGACGGCAACGGCGAGGGCTACGACACGATCGCCGCGTCCGGCCCGCACGCCTGCTACCTGCACTGGACGCGCAACGACGGCACGGTCGTGCCGGGAGACCTCATCCTCGTGGACGCCGGCGTCGAGGCCGACAGCCTGTACACGGCCGACATCACACGAACCCTCCCGGTCTCCGGCACCTTCTCCGAGGTGCAGCGCCGCGTGTACGAGACCGTGCGCGAGGCCGCCGACGCCGCCTTCGCCGCCGCCCGCATCGGGGTGCGGTTCCGCGAGGTGCACGAGGCTGCGATGAAGGTCATCGCCGCCCGCGTCGCCGAGTGGGGCCTGCTGCCGGTGACGGCTCAGGAGGCGCTCGATGCGGATGCCGGCGGTCAGCACCGTCGCTACATGGTGCACGGCACCTCGCACCACCTCGGCATCGACGTGCACGACTGCGCGCAGGCGCGTCGCGAGATGTACTACGACGGCATCCTCGCTCCCGGCATGGTCTTCACGATCGAGCCGGGGCTCTACTTCCAGATCGACGACCTCACCGTGCCGGCCGAGTACCGCGGCATCGGCGTGCGGATCGAGGACGACATCCTCATGACCGAGGACGGACCCGTCAACCTGTCGGCGGGCATCCCCCGCACCGCCGACGAGGTCGAGGCCTGGATCGCGCGCGTGCAGGCCTGAGTCTCGCCTCCCCGAGATCAGGACACCGCACCGAGATCAGGACGATTCAGCCCCGGAGACTCCTGATCACGGGGTGCCGTCCTGATCTCGGGCTGCGAGGCGATGCCGTCACCGGCAGCCGTCGGCGACGATCGGCGCGAGTGACGCTCCGATCTCCTCGGCCGGACGCTTGCGTCCCTTGACATCGAAGGTATGGCCGCCGCCGTCGATCCACACGACGCGGGCGTCCTGGCAGGTCGCCACGACCTCGTCGAACTGCGTGAGGGGCTGGATGAACGGGTCGTTCGAGCCCTCCACGAAGAGCTGCGGCACCGCGATCCCCGGCAGGTGCTCCGCTCGAGGCTTCTCCGGTCTGCCCGGCGCGTGCAACGGATAGCCGAGGTAGACGAGCCGGTCGACCGCCATTCCCTGTGCCACGGCCATCGACGCCATGCGTCCGCCGTACGACTTCCCCGCCGCCCAGACCTCCGCGTCCGGACGCTGGGCTCGGACCTCCGCGACGATGGCCTCCCACGTGGCGATCGCATGCGCAGCAGGACCCGGCATCCGTCGGCCCTGCTCGACGTAGGGGAAGTTGAACCGCAGCGTCGTGAACCCGAGGCCGTTGAGCGCATCGGCGAAGCCGGTGAGGAACGGGTGGTCCTTACCCGTGCCTGCCCCGTGCGCGATCGCGACGACCGTGTCGCCGTCGCCCGCCCAGTCGGCCGAGACGACGGTCTCCCCCGCCGGCAGGACGACGCGGACGTCGACCATCAGGCGCGCAGGTACGGGATCGCGAACGGCACCCGCATGACCTTGCCCGCCGAGGCTCGAACCATCCCGACGATGACGAGCACCAGGTGCAGGATTCCCACCGCGACGTAGAGGAGGATGATCGACCCGAACGGGAAGAAGCCGGTGATCGGCCCGTCGGCCGACAGCACGAAGAGCAGCACGAAGTGGCTGACGAGCAGCACCGTCGAGACGAGCAGGTAGGTGAGCCCCCAGTTGAGGGCGGTCCGCGCGTTCTCGCGCGCGACTCCCCCGGCCCGGCGCGACGCCCCGCCACTGACAGCCATCGCGATACCGGAGGCGATCCCGCCGACGAACGGGAACGGGATGAGGATCAGCAGACCCAGCGCCCACGGGAGCAGTCCCCGCGGCGGTGCGGCGACCGCATATGCGCCAGCGGGGTGACCGGTGGGAGCCTGCGGATACCCGGCGGGAGCCTGCGGATACCCGGCGGAGCCCTGCGGATACCCCGGCTGCCCGCCCTGCGGCGGGTAAGGCGGCGTCTGCGCGTTCTGCGGAGGCACCGGGGGTGCCGGAGGAGCGACGGGCGGATACTGCGGCGACGAGTACTGCGAAGGGCGAGGCGCCTGCGGCTGCTGAGGACCGTCCGCGCTCATCACGCGCCTTCCGGCTTCGGGCTGCCCGGCACGTCGCTGCCCGGCACGTCGCTGCCCGGTGCGTCGACGGGCGGCGCGACGGGATCGGCGGGACGAGGCGGGATCACCGGATCGGCGGCGGGGGCGTCGCCCTCACCCGGCTTCGCGGACGGCGCCTCGGGGGCGGTCGGCGGCGGGGTGGGCTGGCCACCGGTCGGGATGCGCTCGCCGTACTTCGGCGGCTCATCGAGGTTGACGGGCGGGCGCACGGTCGCGGGGCGCACGGCGCCGAGCACCTGCCGGGCCTTGGCGAGCGAGGTCGGCTGGACACGGACCTCGTAGTGGTCCGCCGCGAACTGCGTGACGCTGGCGAAATCGCGGCGTCGCCGCACGATCGCGTAGGTCACGAGGCTCAGCAGCATGCCGAGCGCGACGCCGATGAAGACGAAGCCGACGAAGAGCTGGATCGGCACCTCGGGGTTGCCGAGCACGAGGATGGCCGACAGGAAGAGTCCGATGAGCACGCCGTTGATGGCACCGGAGCGCGCGGCGGCGGCGTAGCCGAGACGTCCGGTGACGCGCTCGACCGTGCGGACGTTCTGCCCGACGATCGCGATGTCCCGCGCCGGCACCTCCTGGGCGATCAGCTTGGAGACGGTCTTCTGCGCGCCCTCGTAATCGCGGGTCGAGGCGACGATCTCTCCCTCGTCGCGACTGTCGGCCGGACGGTTCAGCATGCTCATCCGGCCATTCTCCCACGCCGTCCTTTCGGCGGGCTCCGAGCAGCCGTCTCCGCGGGTCGGCGCACCGCTCTCCCCCGGCGTCTCGCGGACTACGCTGGACGGGTGAGCACACAACGGGTATTCGCCGCGCGCCTGGCAGGCTGCGCCGTCTTCGACCCCGTGGGCGACCGGCTCGGCAAGGTCCGTGACGTCGTCATCGTGTACCGAAGTACCGCCGCACCGCGCGTGATCGGTCTCGTCGTCGAGATCCCCGGTCGCCGTCAGGTGTTCCTCTCGATCGGACGCGTCACCTCGATCCGCTCCGGCCAGGTCATCACGACCGGCCTCATCAACGTGCGCCGGTTCTCGCCGCGCGCCGGTGAGGTGCGCATCCTGGCGGAGCTGCTCGGACGCCGCGTGACCCTCGTCGACGGCAGCGGCGACGCCGTCATCGAAGACGTCGCGATCGAGCCCAACCGTCTCGGCGAGTGGGCGATCAGCCAGCTGTTCCTGCGCCGCCCGAAGACGAGCGCGTCACCGTTCGCGAAGGGCCCGACGACGTTCGCGGCGTGGAGCGAGGTCGCCGAGCAGCGCGCCCCCGGAGAGGCGCAGTCGGCCGAGCAGCTCGTCGCGTCCTACTCCGAGCTGCATGCCGCCGACCTCGCCAACACGCTCCTCGACCTGCCGCAGCAGCGCATGATCGAGGTCGCCGAGGAGCTCTCCGACGACCGGCTCGCCGACGCCCTCGAGGAGATGCCCGAGGACGAGCAGGTGCACATCCTCGACCGACTGGGCGACGAGCGCGCCGCCGACATCCTCGATCAGATGGAGCCGGACGACGCCGCCGACCTGCTCGCGCAGCTGCCGCCGAACCGCCTCGAGCAGCTCCTCGAGCTCATGGAGCCGGAGGAGGCCGAGGACGTCAGGATGCTCCTGCGCTACGGCCCCGACACGGCGGGCGGTCTCATGACGCCGGAGCCCATCGTGCTCTCCGCCGACGCCACGGTCGCCGAGGCCCTCGCGCTCATCCGCCGCCACGAACTGCATCCGGCGCTGGCCGCCGCGGTGTTCGTGACGCTGCCGCCGTTCGAGACGCCGACCGGGCGTCTGCTGGGCATGGTGCATTTCCAGCGGATGCTGCGCTACCCGCCGCACGAACGGCTGGGCGCCATCGTCGACGACAGTCTGGAGCCGGTGCCCGTCACGGCGTCCGCGGCCGAGGTGGCGAGGATGCTGGCGAGCTACGACCTCGTCTCGCTCCCCGTGATCGACGCCGCGCACCGGCTCGTCGGAGCGATCAGCGTCGACGACGTCCTCGACTATCTCCTCCCCGACGACTGGCGCACGCACGACACCGATGACAGCGTGCAGCAGCCCGCACCCGCGAAGAAGGAGGTGGGATGATGGCCCGCTCCCGCAGCCGTTCGCCCCAGCTCGACGCCCCACTGGGGCGCGGCGCCTCCCGCCCCCGGTCGACCTCCCGCGACCGCTTCGGCCGGTTCACGGAATGGGTGGCCCGAGCGATGGGCACGCCGGCGTTCCTCGTCATCCTGAGCCTGTTCTGCGTGCTGTGGATCGGCTGGAACACCCTGATGCCCGATGGCCTGCGCTTCGACGACGCCGCGCTCGGCTTCACCGCCCTGACCCTCATGCTCTCTCTCCAGGCGTCCTACGCCGCACCGCTGATCCTGCTCGCGCAGAACCGTCAGGACGACCGCGACCGCGTGCAGATCGAGCAGGACAGGCAGCGCGCCGAGCGCAACCTCGCCGACACCGAGTACCTCGCCCGCGAGATCGTGGCGCTGCGCATGTCCCTCGAGGAGCGCAACAGTCAGGTCGTCACGCGGGACGTGCTGCGGCAGGAGCTGAAGGCCCTGCTGGCGGAGCTCGGCGACCACGAGGACTCCCCCGAGGAGCGGCGGGCGAGCAGCCGCGCCACCTCATGACCGCGGTCGACGCCGTCCGCGCGGCTGTCTCGGCCGTGACCGACCCTGAGCTGCGCCGCCCCATCGGCGACCTCGACATGGTGCGCGACATCGCGGTCGAGGGTACGCGGGCGCAGGTCGGCATCGTCTTGACGATCGTGGGCTGCCCCGCCGCGGCCCGCATCGAGGCGGATGTGCGCGCGGCGGCGGTCTCCGTCGCCGGAGTCGACGAGGTCGACGTGGAGGTCGGGGTGATGACCCCGGCCGAGCGCAAGGCCCTCACCGAGAAGCTGCGCGACGGTCGCCCACCGCGCCAGATGCCCTTCGGGCCGGACTCGCTGACCCGCGTGATCCTCGTGTCGAGCGGCAAGGGCGGCGTCGGCAAGTCGTCGGTCACCGCGAACCTGGCGGTGGCGCTGGCCGATCAGGGCCTCGCCGTCGGGCTCGTGGACGCCGATGTGCACGGCTTCTCCATCCCCGGGCTCCTCGGCATCCCCGCCGGCACCCAGCCCACGCGCATCGACGACCTCATGCTGCCGCCGGTCGCCTACGGGGTGAAGACCATCTCGATCGGCATGTTCCTCCGTGACGGTGAGGCCGTGGTCGCGTGGCGCGGTCCGATGCTCCACCGCACCGTGCAGCAGTTCCTCACCGACGTCTTCTTCGGCGACCTCGACGTGCTGCTGATCGACATGCCGCCGGGCACCGGTGACATCGCGATCTCCATCGGACAGCTGCTGCCGCACGCCGAGGTGCTCGTCGTCACCACACCGCAGACGGCAGCGGCCGATGTCGCGATCCGCAGCGGGCTGGTGGCGCGCCAGACCGGTCAGCGCGTGATCGGGGTCGTCGAGAACATGGGCCCGCTGACGCTGCCCGACGGCTCTGTCATGGACCTCTTCGGCTCGGGCGGCGGAGCGGCCGTCGCCGCCGCGCTCTCCGCCGACGCCCCCGTGCCCCTGCTCGCCTCGATCCCGCTCAGCCCCGCGCTGCGAGCCGGCGGCGACGCGGGCGCTCCGATCGTGCTGACGGACGGAACGGATGCCGCGGCCGTCGCGATCCGCGATCTCGCCCGCACGCTCGCGCGTCAGGGTCGCGGTCTCTCCGGTCGCTCGCTCCCGATGACGGTCGGTCCGTCGTGACCGTCACCGTCTCGGAGTCTCTCGTGCGCCGCATGGCCCGCGACGCCGCTGTCTACGGCCTCACACGGCCCTGGGCGATCATCATGTGGGTCGCGCTGGCGGCGAGCCTCGCGCTCAGCATCCTCACTCTCACGGCCGGCGTCGGCGCCGGCGACTCCGGGTCCGCCGGCTGGCTGCCGCTCGCGAGCGTCGCGCTCATGGCCGTGGCGATCGGCACAACGGTATCGGGGGCGCGGCGAGCGGTGCGCACCGCGATGCCACCAGGCACGATCGTCTGGGCTCGCCTGAACGACGAGGACCTGCAGATCGGCGCTGATCGCCGGGTCTCCGTGATCCCGTACGAGACGTTCCAGGGCATGCGTGTGGGGAGCGACGCGGTCATCCTGCGCGTGCAGGGGTCATCCGCCGTCACGGCGGTGCCGCGCGCGGTGTTCACCGACGACGACGTCGCGCGTCTGCGCGACCGCATCGGCTGAGCGACCGCATCGGCTGAGCGCCCGGACCGCCGGTCGGCTCAGGTCGCCTCGGGGTCGTACGGCGGGGGGCTGTCGACGGAGAAGTCCGGTCGCACCGTCGGCTTCTTCTTCGGCGCGACCACCGCGGGTTCCGCGACCACTCCGGCGCTGGGGGTGGGAGCCGGGGTCCTGTCGTCCTCGAACAGCGCGTCCCTGATGATGCGTCGGGGGTCGTACTGGCGGGGGTCGAGCTTGCGCCAGTCGACGTCGTCGAGTTCGGGGCCCATCTCGTCGCGCACTCGCGAGCGCGTGTCGCGAAGGAACTCGCCGGCACGACGGGCGAGCTTCGCCACGCTCTCGGCATAGCGAGGCAGCCGCTCAGGTCCGACGAGCAGAACAGCGATCAGACCGATCAGCAGCAGCTTCTCGAACGTGATCCCGAACTGCATCTGTCCAGGCTACCGCCGCGCCTGCCCGCCTGCCGCACGCCGAGCGCATACGCTGGGAACACACAAACCTCAGTCGGGAGAATCAGGGCAATGAGCGAGAACGATGCGAACGCACGTTTCATCCGCGAGTCGATCGTGGAGCCGTCCGCGATCGCCCGCGCTCGTGCCCACGCCGTCGAGCTCGGCGCCGCCCCGGTGAGCGCCGCGGTCGGCTCGCAGATCGCCGTGCTGGCCGCGGCGACCGGCGCCCGGTCGATCGTCGAGATCGGCACCGGCGCGGGCGTCTCCGGTCTCTGGCTGCTGCGTGGAGCGCCGCAGGCCGTCCTCACGTCGATCGACAACGAGCCGGAGCATCTGGCCGCAGCACGGCAGGCGTTCGCCGATGCCCGCGTCCCCGCCACCAAGGCGCGGTTCATCACGGGCCGCGCGGCCGACGTGCTCCCCCGCATGAACGAGGCCTCCTACGACATCGTCCTCGTCGACGCCGACCCCGAGAACGTGATCGAGTACGTCGAGCACGGTCTGCGCCTGGTGCGCACCGGTGGGATGGTCCTCGTCCCGCGCGTACTCGTCGGCGGCAAGGTCGCCGACCCCGTGCAGCGCGATGCGGTCACGACGGCGTTCCGCTCCCTCATCCAGGAGACGCAGGAATCGCCTGCCGTCCTCGCAACGGTCTCGTCGGCCGGCGAGGGACTTCTGCAGCTCGTCAGCGTCGCCACCGACTGAGCGCCTCGACCACGACCGACGGCGATCCCGCACAGACGAAAAAGGGCGACGGATCTCTCCGTCGCCCTTTTCGGTGGTCCGCGTCGAGCGGACCGGAGTTCGGTCAGGCCGGCGCCACGACGGCAGCCAGCACGTCGTGAAGCTCCTTCGCCTCAGCGTCGTTCACGGACACGACCAGGCGGCCGCCGCCTTCGAGCGGGACACGCACGATGATGAGGCGCCCTTCTTTCACGGCCTCCATCGGTCCGTCTCCGGTCCTCGGCTTCATCGCTGCCATCGTGGGCTCCTTTTCCTCCGGTGGTATGCGATCAGTTTATCGGGTGCAACCGAGACCTGGATGTCCGCTGAGAAGAAATGCAATCACGCGTTAACATTCACGGGACCTGCCAGAACGTGTTCCCCTGCGCGTAGACGTGGAAGATCCAGACCCACTGGCCGAGCACGCAGAGCACGAGGACACCGAGTCGCCACAGCCGGGAACGCGGGACGGCGACCGCTCCCCACAGCGGGCTGAGCGGCAGCAGCAGGCGGAACGTGCTCGACTGCGGGAAGAACACCGCGAGCAGATAGAGCAGGTAGCTCGCACTCCAGAGCCTCAGGTCGGCGCCGACGCGGCGCACCTGCGGCACGAGGAGGAGTGCGGCCGCGAGCGCGACGACGAGCAGCACGAGGGCGACGGGCCCCCACGCGGTGGGCAGGCCCCACTGCGCGAACCAGAACGACGACGCCTGCACCCAGCCCTCGAAGGGGATGAACCCCTCCACTCCCCCGACGATCCAGAGGCGCCGCCACGCGAGCTCGGTCGCGAGGTAGGCGACGGGGTCGCCGGTGGCGGCACCCGCGATGACCTGCCAGCCGAAGCCGCAGACCACGGCGAGCGCTCCCAGCGCCACGATGTGCACCGCCTCGCTCGGCCGGAGCGGGTCATCGCGGCGGCGCAGGAACCGCAGGATGCCGTGGAGCCCGAGGTAGAGCGCGAACGCCAGGATGCCGGGACGCGTGAACGCCATGACCGGCACGAGCAGGTAGAGCCACGCGTATCTGCGTCGGATCGTGGCGTCGAGAGCGAGGAACAGCAACAGGAGGAACAGCGTCTCCGCGTAGCCCACCTGGAACATCGCGGCCAGCGGCCCGAAGGCGAAGAACGTGACCGCCCACAGTGCGGCGGTGCGCCCGATCCGGTTGCGCAGGAGCCGGTGCAGAGCGAGGCAGGCGAGGTACCCGGCAGCGAAAGAGAGCAGGAGCGCGCCCGCTCCCCAGGATCCGAGGAGGAACCCGATGCCCTTCGCCGCGTACGCGAACACGGGCATGAACGCCCAGGCGTTCTCTGCCACGTCGCCGGAGTCCGTGAGCGGGAGCGTCGACGGGTAGCCCTCCTCCGCCACCAGCCAGTACCACTGCGCATCCCATCCCACGACGAAGTCGCCGAGACCGGGATCGGCGCCGAAGCGCGAGAGCGAGGTCGACTGCAGGGCGGCGGCGATCATGAGAGCGGTCGTGACCGCCCTCGCCGCGAGGTAGATCACGGCGATCTTGAGGGGCACGGGGGTGCGCGCCCACCGCCGAGCGAGCGTCAGCGCGAGCTGAGCCACGTACGCAGCCCTCGCTCCACGGCCTCGATCTGCGCGACGGGCACGCGCTCCTCGTCGTGATGGGCGAGATGAGGGTCGCCCGGCCCGTAGTTCACCGCGGGGATGCCGAGGGCGGAGAAGCGCGCGACGTCGGTCCATCCGTACTTCGGGCGCGGTTCGGCGCCGACGGCGGCGACGAACTCCTTCGCGATCGGGGCATCGAGACCGGGACGGGCGCCCTCGGCGGCATCCGTGATCTCGACGTCGAAGCCTGCGAGCAGGTTGCGGATGTGGGCCTCGGCATCCGCCGCCGACTTGCTGGGGGCGAAGCGGTAGTTGACCTCGATCTCGCACGCGTCAGGGATGACGTTGCCAGCGACGCCGCCGGTGATGCGGACGGCGCTCATGCTCTCGCGGTAGAGCAGACCCTCGACCGCGACCTCCCGCGCGCGGTACTCCGCGAGCCTCGCGAGGACGGGCGCTGCACGGTGGATCGCGTTCTCGCCGATCCACGCGCGGGCTGCATGGGCGCGCACTCCGGACGTGCGCACGATCGCACGCATCGTGCCGTTGCATCCGCCCTCCACCTCGCCGTTCGACGGCTCGCCGAGGATCGCGAAGTCCGCCTGGAACAGATCGGGGCGCTCGGCGGCGAGCAGCGTCAGTCCGTTCTTCGAGGCTTCGACCTCCTCGTTGTCGTACCACATCCAGGTGATGTCGACAGCGGGATCGGTGAGCTCGGCGGCCAGCTTCAGCTGCACCGCGACACCGCCCTTCATGTCGACGGTCCCTCGGCCCCACAGGTGGGGGACGCCGTCGATGTCGACGTCGCGTGTGGGGACGTTGCCGTTGATCGGCACGGTGTCGATGTGCCCGGCGATCGCGACGCGCTGCGCCCGGCCCAGGGCCGTGCGCGCGACGATCGTGTTCCCGTGGCGAATCACCTCGAGGTGGGCGTAGCCGGACACGGCCTCCTCGATCGCGTCGGCGAGCGGCTTCTCGTCGCCGGAGACGCTGGGGATGTCGCAGATCGCGCGGGTCAGGTCGAGGGATGACGCGGTGAGGTCGAGCAGCATGAGCCCAGCCTACTTACCCCGTCATGCGGGCGTCGGCGAGGCGGAAGGGGCGATACCGTGGAGGCATGACTGAGGCGCGCACCGTGTGGGGTACTGGACTTTCGACGATCGCCGGTGACGGCACCGTGCTCGACGCCTGGTTCCCCGAGGTCACGACCACGGCGCCGACGGCGGGGGACGCCGCAGCCGCCCTCCTCACCCTGGACGCCGTCGCCGGACCGGACGAGCGCCGCAACGTGACCGTCGAGACCGTGCAGCTGCACATCGACCTCGACGAGGCCCCTGCCTCGACGGTCGACGCCTACCTCCGTCTGCACGCCCTGTCGCATCTCGTCGTGCGTCCGAACGAGCTCAACCTCGACGGCATCTTCGGCCACCTGCCGAACGTCGCGTGGACGAACGCCGGACCGATGCATCCCGACGACGCGGCGCGGCTCCGCCCGCTGCTGCAGCGCGCCGGCATTCAGGTGCAGGGACTCGACAAGTTCCCGCGGCTCACCGACTACGTGCAGCCCGCCGGCGTGCGCATCGCCGACGCCTCGCGCGTGCGACTCGGCGCCCACCTCTCGCCCGGCACGACGGTCATGCACGAGGGCTTCGTCAACTTCAACGCCGGCACGCTCGGCGCCTCGATGGTCGAGGGACGCATCTCGCAGGGCGTCGTGGTCGGTGACGGCAGCGACATCGGCGGCGGCTCCTCGATCATGGGCACGCTGTCCGGTGGCGGATCGCATCGCGTCTCGATCGGCGCGCGCACGCTCCTCGGCGCGAACGCCGGGATCGGCATCTCGCTCGGTGACGACTGCGTCGTCGAAGCGGGCCTCTACGTGACGGCGGGAACCAAGGTGGTCCTGGTCGACGCGCCGGCCACGCCCGGCGGCGGGCGTCCCTCCGTCAAGGGCGCGGAGCTATCAGGACGCGACGGTCTGCTGTTCCGTCGCAACTCGCTCAGCGGCGCCGTCGAGGCCGTCACGAGGGCCGGCGTCGGCGTCACTCTGAACGAGGCTCTGCACGCCTAAGAACGGCCGGCGCCGGCGATCATGGCCGCGCTGATAGACTGAGGGGGTCGTACGGGCCTCCAGTCCGGCGATGTCGTCGTCGTCACGGGGTCTCCGAGGACCGAAGCGGGCGCTCCAGAACCGCCCCCACAACCAGCCTTCGCTGGCGTTTCGCACGGCGAACCGATGCGCTGTCCTGCGCCGTCGCCACCTCATACCCAGAATCCTCGCGTGCGGTCGTCCGCACGCGCTGATGGAGCTTTCTCTATGTCTTCCTTCCTCGAACTCGGCGTACCCGCCGATCTCGCCGCCGTCCTCGCCGCCTCGGGCAAGACGGAGGCGTTCGCCATCCAGCGCGACACGCTGCCCGACTCTCTCGCGGGCCGCGACCTGCTCGGCCGCGGCCGTACGGGCAGCGGCAAGACCATCGCGTTCGCGCTCCCCCTCGTCGCGCGCCTCGCCGCATCCGGCAGGAAGCGCCGCTCCGGCCTCCCCCGCGGACTCGTACTGGCACCGACCCGCGAGCTCGCGACGCAGATCGCCGCGACCGTCGCTCCCCTCGCCGAGGCCGCGGGCCTGAAGGTCACGACCGTGTTCGGCGGTGTGAGCCAGCGTCCGCAGGAGCAGGCGCTGAACGGCGGCGTCGACATCGTCGTGGCCTGCCCTGGTCGCCTCGAAGACCTCATGAAACAGCAGATCGTGCGCCTGAGCGAGATCGAGGTCACCGTGCTCGACGAGGCCGACCACATGGCCGACCTGGGTTTCCTTCCCGGTGTCACCCGCATCCTGAACGCGACGCCCGCCGGCGGACAGCGACTGCTGTTCAGCGCGACGCTCGACCGCGGCATCGACACCCTCGCCCGCCGCTTCCTCGTGAACCCCGTGAGCCATGAGGTCGACGAGGCCAGCGTCCCGGTCGGCGAGATGACGCACCGCGTGCTCGTCGTGGACTCCACGGAGAACAAGACGACCCTCGTGCGCGATCTCGCCTCCGGCACCGGCCGCCGCATCCTCTTCACGCGCACCAAGCACCAGGCGAAGAAGCTCGCGAAGCAGCTCACCGCAGCCGGAATCCCCGCCGTCGACCTGCACGGCAATCTGTCCCAGAACGCGCGCGAACGCAACCTCGGCGCCTTCTCGAGCGACCCCGACGACGGCGGTGTGCGCGTGCTCGTCGCGACCGACGTCGCAGCCCGCGGCGTGCACGTCGACAACGTCGACCTCGTGGTGCACGTCGACCCGCCCATGGAGCACAAGGCGTACCTGCACCGCTCCGGCCGCACGGCTCGTGCCGGTGCCGCCGGCACGGTCGTGACCGTGGTGCTGCCCGAGCAGCGCCGCGACGTCAAGGACCTGCTGCGCAAGGCCGCCATCTCCGTCGCGCTGGAAGAGGTCACGCCCGCTGCCGTCGAGCAGCTGGTTCCCGAGCGTGCACCGCACGTGCGCCCGGCACCCGTGCAGAAGCAGCCGCAGCGCCAGGCACCGAAGCAGCGCCCGGCAGGCGGTGAGCGCGGTGCGGCCACGACGCCGCCGTCGCGTCGTCGCCGTCGTCCCCGCTCCGGCGGGCAGGGTCAGGGCGGTCAGGGCGGTCAGCCGCAGGGCGGCTCCCGTCAGGGCGGTCGCGGTCGCGGCGGCCAGGGGCGCTGACCCCGGGCTGAGCTCGACGAGAGCCCACAGACGAGAAGAGCGGATGCCGTAGGGCATCCGCTCTTCTCGTCTGTGTTCCGGTGCGTGCGACCGTCAGCGGGTCTGGAAGGTGCGCTCGACCGATCCCGTGTACAGCTGCTGCGGACGGCCGATCTTCGTCTGCGGGTCGAGCTGCAGCTCGCGCCACTGGGCGAGCCAGCCAGGCAGGCGGCCGATCGCGAACAGCACGGTGAACATGCGGGTCGGGAATCCCATGGCCTTGTAGATGACGCCGGTGTAGAAGTCGACGTTCGGGTAGAGGCGACGCTCCTTGAAGTAATCGTCCGCGAGCGCGATCTCCTCGAGCTCCTGCGCGAGATCGAGCAGCGGGTCGGTCACGCCGAGCTCCGCGAGGACCTCGCCAGCGGCCTCCTTCACGAGCTTGGCGCGCGGGTCGTAGTTCTTGTAGACCCGGTGGCCGAAGCCCATGAGCTTGACGCCCTCTTCCTTGTTCTTCACCCGCTCCACGAAGCGCGAGACGCTCTGACCGGAATCGCGGATCTGGCCGAGCATCGTGAGCACGGCCTCGTTCGCTCCGCCGTGGAGGGGCCCGGAGAGAGCCTGGATGCCGGCGGAGATCGACGCGAACTGGTTGGCGCCGGTGGAGCCGACGAGGCGCACGGTCGAGGTCGAGGCGTTCTGCTCGTGGTCCTCGTGCAGGATGAGGAGGAGCTCCAGTGCCTTCGTCATGACCGGGTTGATCTCGTACGGCTCGGAGTTGACGCCGAAGTTCAGCTTGAGGAAGTTCTCCACGAAGCCGAGCGAGTTGTCGGGGTAGAGGAACGCCTGACCGACGCTCTTCTTGTGCGCGTAGGCGGCGATGACCGGCAGCTTCGCGAGCATGCGCACCATGTTGAGCTCGACGTGCTCGGGGTTGTGCGGATCCGTCTGGCCCTCGTAGTAGGTCGACAGCGCGGCGACGGCCGACGACAGCACCGACATGGGGTGCGCGGTGTGGGGCAGGGCGGAGAAGAACCGCTTGAGGTCTTCGTGCAGCAGGGTGTGACGACGGATCTTCTCGTCGAACTCGGCGAGCTCGGCCGCCGAGGGCAGCTCACCGTAGATGAGGAGCCAGGCCACCTCGAGGTAGCTCGTCTTGCCGGCGAGCTGCTCGATCGGATATCCGCGGTACCGCAGGATGCCCTTGTCGCCGTCGATGAACGTGATCTCCGACTTCGTCGACGCGGTGTTCACGAATCCGTAGTCCAGGCCGGTGTAGCCGGTCTGCTTGGTCAGCGTCGAGAAGTCGATGCTGTCGTGTCCGGCCGTGCCGCGCACGACGGGGAACTCCGCGGTGGTCTCGCCGATCGTCAGCTTCGCCGTCGCCTGCTGGTCTGCCGCTGCGCTCACGCGGGGGCCTCCTCATGGGTCTTCATCAAGCCTTGTGTGGCGATGTCACGACGCTGTGCGTCGGGGTCGGGCCGAGATCGTCGATACGCGACCGAATCGCTTCTACAGCCTAGTAGGCGCATCGGCCTACTGTGACATCGCACAAAACAACGGGGGTGCCGGGGAGGACTTCTACAGTGCCGACGCGCGCAGACGCCGCGCGGCCTCGAGCACCCGCTCGGTGGGCGCGGTGAGCGCGAGGCGCACGTGCTGCCCTGACGAGGCGCCGTAGAACGAGCCGGGACCGGCGAGGATGCCGAGGTCGGCCAGGCGCGTCATGCTCGCCCACGCGTCCTCTCCCGCGGTCGCCCACAGATACAGCCCGGCCTCGGAGCCGTCGATGCGGAATCCCGCCGCCTCGAGTGCCGGCCGCAGGGCGTCGCGGCGCTCGCGGTAGAGCTCCTTCTGCGCGGCCACGTGCTCGTCATCGCCGAGCGCGACGGCCATCGCGTGCTGCACGGGAGCCGGAGGCATCAGCCCGAGGTGCTTCCGGGCCGTCAGGAGGTCGCCCACGATGCGGGCACAACCCGCGAGGAACGCCGCCCGGTAGCCGGCGAGGTTCGACTGCTTGCTCAGCGAGTAGACGCTCAGCAGGTTGGCCCTGCTGCCACCGGTGACCCGCGGGTCGAGGACCGACGGGATCGTCTCCGATGCCCAGGCTCCGTCCCAGCCGAGCTCCGCATAGCACTCGTCGCTCGCGAGCACGGCGTCGAGCTCCCGCGCGCGGCGCACCGCTGCGGCGAGCTCCTCGACGGTCCAGGTGCGCCCGTCGGGGTTGCCCGGCGTGTTGATCCAGATGAGTCTGGCGCCCTCCGGCCATTCGGCGGGATCGTCGGCGGCGACCGGTGTCGCTCCCGCGACGCGCGCACCCACCTCGTACGTCGGGTAGGCCACACGCGGATGCACGACGACGTCTCCCTCACCGAGCCCCAGGAGCGTCGGGAGGAGCGCCACGAGCTCCTTGGAGCCGATCGTGGGGAGCACGTTGTCGACGGTGAGGTCCGGCACTCCCCTGCGACGGGCGTACCAGTCGACGATCGCCTCGCGGAGCGACGACGAGCCGACGGTCTGCGGGTAGGCGTGTGCGTCGGTCGCGTCGGCGAGAGCCTGGCGGATCAGATCGGGCGTGGGATCGACGGGCGATCCGACGGACAGATCGACGAGACCGTCAGGATGCTGCGCCGCGCGCTCGCGGTACGGGACCACCGCATCCCAGGGGAAGTCGGCGAGGTCGTGGACGCTCACGGGCTACTCGCCCTGCGGCGGCAGCGCGGCGATGATCGGGTGGTCGTGCGCGATGACGCCCACCTTGGCCGCCCCTCCGGGCGACCCGATCTCGTCGAAGAACTCGACGTTGGCCTTGTAGTAGTCCTGCCACTCCTCGGGCAGGTCGTCTTCGTAGTAGATCGCCTCGACGGGGCAGACCGGCTCGCAGGCACCGCAGTCGACGCACTCGTCGGGGTGGATGTACAGAGACCGTTCGCCCTCGTAGATGCAGTCAACGGGGCATTCGTCGATGCAGGCGCGATCCTTGACATCGACGCACGGGAGGGCGATCACATACGTCACGCCACCAGTCTACGTGCCGAGACCCGTGCGATCTCCCCGCTCGGGCTCGATGCCGCCGGCGGGACGCCGATCGACACCGGGGACCTCGGTGATGGGTGCGAAAGGGGCGTCCGTCTCAGCCGCGGCCGCGGGCGCCTCCGTGCGCGACGGCACGCGTGCGATCCGCGGCCATGCGACGACGAGGAGCACGAGCCCCGCGACCACGTAGGTCCAGACCCTGCCGCTCAGGCACTCCTGCACCACGATCGAGCCCCCCGGGCCGACGCCCGAGATCAGCACGAGCATCCCGAGCATGCCGAGGCCGGAGGCCAGGGCGGCTCCGCGGTCGTGGGTCAGGGCACGGATGGCGACGAGGATCGCGCCGCACGCGACGGTCCCGACGATGAGTCCCACCGGCACCGGACCCCACGTCACACTGTGGGCGATGGTGCCTGCCACTCCGAAGACGCCGCCGACGAGAGCCGCGGCCACCCAGGACAGCACCCGGGAGATCCATCCGATACGCACGGATCGATCCTACGCGCGCTCGACGCCCGCCACGGTCGATGCCGACGCCGCCACGACGCGCCGGACTCACGCCGCGAGCCCCGCCAGCCTCAGCAGCGCCGCGACCGCCGCGGCCGCCACCACGACCACGAGGAACGACTGCCGCAGCAAGAGCAGGCCGGCCGCCACGAGGAGCGCGGGCACCCGGGCGTCCACGACGACGGCCTGACCGGCGCCGAGGGTCTGCACCGCCACGAGCGCCGCCAGCAGCGCCACGGTGAGCAGATCGGAGATCCGTGCCGGACGCGGCGCCTCGAGCACCTCGGGAGGCACGAGGTATCCGACGGCCTTGAGCGCGAGACAGATCACGGCGGCGAGCAGGATGGCACTCCAGACGCTCATCGGAGCCCCTCAGGCGCAGAGACGGTCGATGCATCGTCCCGCCCCAGCCAGTTGAACCATCCGACGAGGATCGCGACCAGTGCCGCGACCAGCACCGGGAGACCGGGCATGAGGGCGGGAGTCAGAGCTGCGGCGACGACGGCCGCTGCCACGCCGACCGCGATCGCCTGGCGCTGCCGGAGCCGCGGCCAGAGGAGCGCGAGGAAGGCGGCGGCGGCCGCGGCATCCAGCCCCCAGGTCTTCGGGTCGCCGAGCACGTCGCCGACGAGCGCGCCGACGAGGGTGGTGAGGTTCCATCCGAGGAAGATGCCGATGCCGGTGACCCAGAAGCCGACCTGCCGCAGTCGCGGATCGCTCTGCGACACCGCGACGGCCGTCGATTCGTCGATCGTGAAGTGGGCGGCCGCCGCGCGACGCGCGGGGGTCGTGCCGACGAGGGGGGACATGCGCATCCCGTAGGCGACGTTCCGCACACCCAGCAGCGCGGCCGAGGCGATCGCCGAAGGCAGTGCCGCCGCCCCGCCGGCCGCGAAGACCCCGACGAAAGCGAACTGGGATCCGCCCGTGAACATGAGCAGGCTCAGGACGCAGGTCTGCCAGACGTCGAGCCCCGAGGCGACCGCGAGCGCTCCGAAGGATACGCCGTACGCGCTGGTCGCGATCACGACGCCCGCGGCCTCTCGCCAGACCTCGCGCTCGGCCGTCATTCGTCGCCCGTTCGATCGAGTGAACACATGATCATCATTCTGAACAGGTCGAATAGCATAGTCAAGCGAACGATCGTTTGACATGATGAACGGATGGACGACCTCCGCACTCGCATCGCCCGCACCCTCCGCCGAGAGCGGGAGGCAGCCGGCATCTCGGTCTCGGAGCTCGCCCGTCGCGCCGGGATCTCCAAGGCGACGGTCTCGCAGCTGGAGTCGGGGTCCGGCAACCCCAGCGTCGAGACGCTGTGGGCGCTCGGCGTCGCACTCGGCGTGCCGTTCGCCGTGCTCGTCGACCAGCAGGCGAACGCCCCCACGCTCATCCGAGCGGACGAGCTCGCCGGAGTCCCGTCGTCGGCGGCCGCGTACAGCGCCACCCTCCTCTCGGCGAGCCCACCGGGCGCCCGCCGCGACGTCTACCTGATCCACGCCGAGCCGGGCGACCCGCGACGCTCGGATCCGCATCACAGCGGCACCACGGAGCACGTCATCCTCATCGCAGGCCAGGCGCACATCGGTCCGGTCGGCGAAGCCGTGCTGCTGAACCCCGGCGACTACCTCTCCTACGCCGGAGACATGCCGCACGTGTTCGAGGCGGTCGTCCCCGGCACGAGCGCCGTGCTCATCTCCGAGCTGCGCTGATCAGTCCCCCGCCGCGGGCGAGGGATCGGGGATCTCCTCGGGCTTGTAGCGCGGGAGGCGCGAGGCCGGCACGATGGCGATCGCGCTGATGCCCGCGAGGATCAGCAGACCGAGCCGCAGAGTGCCGAGCCGCGCCTGCTCGTTCACCGACACCGCGGCGTCGACCTGAGCCGGGGTCGCGTCCGTCCTGTCGAGCACAGCGCGCAGGTCGTCGTTGCTGATGAAGTTCACGTCGTCGAGGTCGACCTGAGCCACGAGCTCCGGCGGGAGCTCCGGATGCTCGACCACCGCGCGCCCCACGCTCAGACCGAGCAGCGACACCAGCAGGGCGCCGGCCAGCGCCGTCCCCACGGCGGACGCGAGGTTCTGCGTCGTTCCACGCAACGACCCCACATCGCCGGCGAGCTCCGAGGGCGCCGCCGTGACGAGCACGTTGAACACGAGCGTGACGAGCGCGCCCTGCCCGATCCCGAAGACGACGAGACCGACGATGGTCGCGAGGGTCTCCCAGTTGTTGTCCACGACGAACGACAGCCACACCAGCGCGAACGTGGTGAGGACGAACCCGAACATCCCGATGACGCGAGGCGGATAGCGGCGGTAGAAGCGCACGACGAGCGTGGCCGTGATGAAGACCGTGAGGTTGAACGGCATCATCGCCAGCGAGGTGTCGAACGGCGTCCGCCCCTGCACGATCTGGATGTACAGCGGGATCGTGAAGTTCACGCAGGCCTCGAGCGCCACGACGATGAACATCGCGTACACGGCGGCCCGCTCGCGCGACGATTCGAGCACGCGCAGGTCGATCAGCGGAACCCCTCCGCGCGCGATGCGCCGACGGGTCCACACGAAGAAGCACTGACCGAGCACGATCCCCACCACGATGAAGACGGGCGCGGGCGAGAGCCCGAGGATGCTGAACGGCGCCGCTTCCGTCGCCGCGAGGGCGCCCCAGCCGTTCAGGTTGTTGAAGCCGAGGGTGAGCAGCACGATCGCGGCGCCGATGAGGAGCGACGCCACGAGGTCGATGCGGATGGAGGCGTCGCCTCGGTCGCCGCGCAGCGTGAAGCTCAGCGCGAAGACGATCACTGCGATCGCGAGGACGATCACGAACAGGGGGCGCCAGCCGACGAGGGTGCCGAGCGTGCCGCCGATGAGGAAGGCCGTGACGCCGGAGATCGCCCGAGCCGAGCCGATCGCCCCGATCGCCGTGGCCTGCTGCCCGCCCCGGTAGTTCTCGGCGATCAGCGCGACGATCGAGGGGACGATGATGGCGGCGGCGGCACCGGCGACCGCCTGCCCGGCGATCGCCCACCCGACGCTCGGTGAGACGATCATGAGCACGGCCGAGCCGGCGAACAGGACGATGACGATCCGGAAGATCAGCACCCAGCCGATTCTCTGACCGAGCTTCGCACCCGTCATCACGAGCGCGGCGACCGCCAGCCCGTACATCACGATCGTGCTGCTCGCGACAGTGGGCGGCACACCGAACTCGACGACGATGCCCCCGAGCGAGATCGGCAGCGCGGCGACATTGAACGACATGAGCACCTGCGCGAGGAAGAGGCTGACCAGCGGCAGCCAGGAGGTGCGGGTCTCGGGACGGTCGGTGGAGGTCATGGCGTCTCCTCGGTGATGGGTGACGGGTCGGCATGCCGTTGAGCCGCGCGCGGATGGCCGCCTCCCGCGTGCCCGCCCGCGGGGTGGTGGCCTGCGGGCGCCGACGCGAAGAGGTCGAGCCCGAGTGATCGGGAGGAGTGCGCGATCGCCCGCTGCGATCGGATCGAGTTGCCTGCCCGGTCGAGCAGCGGCGAGAACCCGGCGACGGCGCACTTGCCCGGCGAGACGGCGACGATTCCGCCCGAGACCCCCGACTTCGCGGGCAGGCCGATCTCGAAGAGCCACTCCCCCGAGCGCTCGTACAGGCCGGTGGCGGCGACCACGGCGAGCGTGTCGCGGCAGACGTCGGCGGAGACGACCCGATGCCCGGTCACCGGGTTCACACCGCCGTCGGCCAGCGTGGCCCCCATGACGGCGAGGTCATGGGCCGTCACGAGGAGCGCGCACTGCCTCGTGTAGACGTCGACGGCCTCGTCGGGGTCGCCGTGCAGCCGCCCGTAGCTGCGCAGCAGGCGCCCGAGCGCTCTGTTTCGGTCGTTGGTCTCGGCCTCGGAGGCGTAGACCTTTCCGTCGAGCCGGAGCTGCCGTCCGGCGAATGCCGACAGTCCCTCCCGGAGGAGCTCCCAGCGCTCGACCGATGTGTCACCCGGCAGGAGCGCTGTGGTCGCGATGGCTCCCGCATTCACCATGGGGTTCATCGGGTGGCCGTCGTTGAGCTCCAAGGCCATCACCGAGTTGAAGGCGAGCCCGGTGTTGTTCACTCCGACGATCTCGCGTACTCGCTCGTGGCCGTGCTCCTGGATCGCGAGCGCGTAGACGAACATCTTCGAGATGGACTGGATCGAGAACGGATGCCGCGCATCGCCCGCATCGTGCAGACCGCCGTCGACCTCGACCAGCGCCAGCCCGAACAGCGACGGATCGGCGTGCGCCAGCTCGGGGATGTAGTCGGCGACCGCGCCGTCGTCGACGCCGATGCTCTCGGCGTGCGCCTCGAGCAGCAGGTGCTCGACGCTCGCCCACCCGGGGAGCGACCCCGTCGAGACGCGGGCCGGGATGCCGTGCCGTGCTGCGGACTCCACGCGCCCTCCTCGGGTCGGCGACGCCCCAGCCGTCTCGCTCACCGTAGCGCGACGACGGCCCCCTGCCTAGGGGCAGGGGGCCGTCGGACGAGCGCGGGGTGAGGCTCAGTACCAGTTGCTGGCCTGGGAGTGACCCCACGCGCTGCAGGGTGTGCCGTACACCGACTTGATGTAGCCGAGACCCCAGGCGATCTGAGTGGCGGCGTTGTCCTGCCAGTCGGCGCCCGCGGATGCCATCTTGCTGCCCGGGAGCGCCTGCGGGATGCCCGTCGCGCCGCCGGACTTGTTGTAGGCCTTGTAGTTCCACCCGGACTCCTTGGTCCACAGCGAGTTCAGGCAGGAGAACTGGTCGTCGCCCCAGCCGTACTGGCTCGCCATCATCTCCCGGGCTGTGGCCTTCGCCCCGTCCGGGGTGTTGGCCTGGGCCAGCGCCGCTGCGGCCGCAGCGGCCTGCTCCTCTTCGACCTTGCGCTGCTGGGCAGCCGCGTAGTCGTTCTGCAGGGTCGCGGTCTCGGTCGTCACGGCCTCGGTCTCTGCGGCGACGTAGGCCTCCAGGCTCGTGAGCTCGCGGGACGACAGCCCGTCGCGGTCACCGAGCCGGTCGATCCACGAATCGAGGTCGGTGGTGTCGACGGCGGCGGGCGCGCCGGCGAGGTCGAGGCCGGAGGCAGCGACCTCCGCGGTCACGGCGTCGGCGGCGTCAGCGGCATCCTGCGCGATCGAGATATGGATCGCGGCGTCGTCCACCTTCTTGGTGAGCGGCGCGGCACCGCCGGTGACGAACGTGGCGACGTCGGCGACGGGATCGGGCGTCTCGGTGCCGGCAGCGGCCGGGGCGGAGACGATGCCGACGGTCAGGGCGGCGCCGATGACGCCTCCCGCGATGGTTCCGAAGATCCACTTCGGGCGGCGGGCGGTGACGGCGTTGCGGGCCTCCGCCACGGACGAGGCGCGCCGAAGCGCACGGGTGTTCTGCAGCATGGGTATCGACTTTCGGGTCGTCGTGCGCCCCTCACGGGACCCTCATCGGGAGTCGGCCCCAGGCGCAAGGTAACGATTCTGCAACATCGCACCTGAGCGCTTCATGAGAAAGGGCCCTGCGCCGTCGTCGGACGGTGCAGGGCCCTTTCGAGGGACCGAGGGTCAGGCGTTGGCGTCTTGACGCTTGAGGCGCGCGGTCTCGCGGGCACGGGTGTTCGCGTCCAGGTTGACCTTGCGGATGCGCACGGCCTCGGGCGTGACCTCGACGCATTCGTCGTCGCGGGCGAACTCCAGGCTCTCCTCGAGGGTGAGCACGCGAGGCGGCGTCATCGACTCGAAGTTGTCGGCCGTGGCCGACCGCATGTTCGTGAGCTTCTTCTCCTTGGTGATGTTCACGTCCATGTCGTCGGCGCGCGAGTTCTCGCCGATGACCATGCCCTCGTAGACCTCCGCCGTCGGCTGCACGAAGAACGACATGCGCTCCTGCAGGGCGATGATCGCGAACGGCGTGACGACACCGGAGCGGTCGGCGACGATCGATCCGTTCTGACGGGTCGTGATCTGACCCGCCCACGGCTCGTAGCCGTGCGAGATGGCGTTGGCGATGCCGGTGCCGCGGGTGGTGGTGAGGAACTCGCTGCGGAAGCCGATGAGGCCGCGCGACGGCACGATGAACTCCATGCGCACCCAGCCGGTGCCGTGGTTCGTCATGTTCTCCATGCGTCCCTTGCGGTTCGCGAGGAGCTGCGTGATCGCGCCGAGGTGCTCCTCCGGCGTGTCGATCGTCAGGTGCTCGAACGGCTCGTAGGTCTTGCCGTCGATCTTCTTGGTGACCACCTGGGGCTTACCCACCGTGAGCTCGAAGCCCTCACGGCGCATGTTCTCGACGAGGATGGCGAGCGCGAGCTCTCCACGACCCTGGACCTCCCACGCGTCGGGGCGGCCGATGTCGACGACCTTGAGCGAGACGTTGCCGATCAGCTCGCGGTCGAGACGGTCCTTGACCATGCGGGCGGTGAGCTTGTGACCCTTGACCTTGCCCATGAGCGGCGACGTGTTCGTGCCGATCGTCATCGAGATGGCGGGGTCGTCGACCGTGATGGCCGGCAGCGGACGCACGTCCTCGGGGTCGGCGATGGTCTCACCGATGGTGATGTTCTCGAAGCCGGCGATCGCGACGATGTCACCGGGCCCGGCGGACTCGGCGGGGTACCGCTCGAGCGCACGGGTCTTGAGGAGCTCCGTGACGCGGGCGTTGCTGGTCGTGCCGTCCGAGCGCACCCAGGCGACCGTCTGGCCCTTCTTGAGCGTGCCGTTGAAGATGCGCAGCAGCGCGAGGCGACCGAGGAACGGGCTCGAGTCGAGGTTCGTCACCCAGGCCTGCAGAGGCGCCTCGTCGTCGTAGGACGGAGCCGGGACGTGCTCGAGGATCGCGCCGAAGAGCGGTTCGAGGTCGTCGTTGTCGGGCAGCGAGCCGTCGGCGGGGCGGTTCAGCGATGCGGCGCCCGCGCGTCCGGAGGCGTAGACGACCGGCACGTCGAGCAGCGCGTCGACGTCGAGGTCGGGCACGTCGTCGACGAGGTCGGAGGCGAGGCCGAGCAGCAGATCGTGCGCCTCCTCCTCGACCTCGGCGATGCGGGCGTCTGGCCGGTCGGTCTTGTTGACCAGGAGGATGACGGGCAGCTTCGCCTCGAGCGCCTTGCGCAGCACGAAGCGGGTCTGCGGCAGCGGGCCCTCGCTCGCGTCCACGAGCAGCACGACGCCGTCGACCATGGAGAGACCGCGCTCGACCTCGCCGCCGAAGTCGGCGTGACCGGGGGTGTCGATCACGTTGATCGTGATCTCCTGGCCGTCGGCGTGGGCACCCTTGTAGGTGATCGCGGTGTTCTTCGCGAGGATCGTGATGCCCTTCTCGCGCTCCAGGTCGTTGGAGTCCATGGCGCGCTCGTCGACGTGGGCGTGTTCACCGAACGAGCCCGTCTGGCGGAGCATCGCGTCGACGAGAGTGGTCTTCCCGTGGTCGACGTGCGCGACGATTGCGACGTTGCGGAGGTCAGAGCGGAGGGCGTGCGCCATGCAGGAGTCCTAAAGAGTGTGGGTTTTCGCCGGGAAGCCGACATTCCAGGTTACCGTATGCGCACGGGCACGTTCCTGAGCGGCCCACAGGGCACCGCGCAGACCGTCGGCTAGATTGGCGGCATGGGGGAACAGATGCCCGACGCCGACCTCGCCGCAGTGCAGAATCCCTACACTCCGCCCGCCCAGCTCGCCGACATCGCGGCACGACGCAGCGACCTGCACCCTCTGCTGCTGAGTCACCCCGGCTGCTATCCCGCATTGCGGGGGTGGATCTCGCAGGTGAATCCCGTCGCCCGGCCGATGCCCGCAGACAGCTATCCCGCACCGGCGGGAAGCTACCCGATCTCCACCGGCGCGCCCCTTCCCCCTCCGCGTCGCAGCCGGGTCGGGTGCTTCCTCATCGGGTGCGGCGGCATGGCGCTCGTGGCGCTCGTCGTCGTCGGCGTCTTCGTGGCCGGCGCCGTGCTCTCGACGCCCGGTGGCGACTCCGATCCCGGCCCGGACGCGGGTGCGCCCGTGACCGGTGATCCGGCATCGGCATTCGAGGCGGAGCGCACCAGGTTCTACGATCTCGCCGCTCAGCTCGACGGCAACCCGGTCGCACCGCTGGTCACCAGGACCGCCGAGTTCGAGAGGCTGGAGAAGAGCATGGCGGCGCCCGGCATCACGGACGAGCGCGCGGCGCAGCTCGCGCAGAGCGCACAGACGGCGCGGGAGGAGCTGGAGCAGCGGATCGCGGACGCGCAAGCCCGGCGCACGAACGCCTCGGGCTCCGTCACCGAGGGAATCGTGGACGAGGCGGGGGCGGGTTTCATTGACATCGCCTGGGATGCTGCGACGGCCTGCGCCACCTCCCAGAACGCGGATGAGGGCCGCTTCACCGCGGGCTGCGTCTCGGAGGACCCGCTCGCCGTGCACCTCGCCCCGGAGGACCAGCTCCCGGGAGACATGGGCATGCGCGTCGTCGTGCTGCACGAGCTCACGCACCTGTACCAGCGTGCGGACTCCGACGCCCATCCCGACGGCGTCAGCAGGGCCACTCAGCTCGTGGATCAGGGCTACTTCCAGGGAAGCTCGGAGTCGATGGCGGACTGCTACGCCCTCACGTACCTCGACCAGTGGACCCTGACCTTCGAGAACCGCACGATGGGCTACGGATACGTCTGCGGCGAGGAGGAGCGGGGCCTCATCCGCCAATGGGCCGCCGAGGTGAACGCTCCCCTGCCGTGACGCTGCGGGCACGGGGACGTACGATCGGGGACGTGGCAGCCGTCGACCTCTCCCCCGCCCCCTCGCGTTCCCGTCGGTGGTGGGAGATCGCGATCGTCCTGGCGCTCGGACTCGGCCAGTCCGCCGTCTACGCGGTCGTGCAGCTCGCCTACCGCCTGACGGACACGACACCGCTCGCCGACCAGACGGCGACGCTGAACCCGTCCCGCAGTGACCGCGAGGTCTTCGACCTCATCTACCAGATCCTCTCGATCGGGTTCTCGATCGTGCCGGTGCTGCTCGTCTGCTTCCTGCTGTGGCAGTCGCGCCGCCCGCACCTCGGTGCGCTCGGACTCGACGGGCGCAAGGTCGGATCGGATGCCGCACGCGGCATCCTCCTGGTCCTGGCGATCGGCATCCCCGGCCTGGCGCTCTACCTCGCGGGGCGCGCCCTCGGTCTGTTCGTCGCGGTGAACCCGGCAGGACTCGACGCGCACTGGTGGACGGTCCCCGTGCTGCTGCTGGCCGCGGCCCGGGCCTCCATCCAGGAGGAGTTCGTCGTTCTCGGGTACCTGTTCGCCCGGCTGAAGCAGCTGGGCTGGGGTCCGTGGCCGATCATCCTCGCGACGTCGGTGCTGCGAGCGAGCTATCACCTCTACCAGGGCCCGGGAGCGTTCATCGGGAACCTCGCGATGGGACTGCTCTTCGGCTGGCTGTTCCAGCGCTCCGGACGCCTGATGCCGTTCCTCGTCGCGCACTTCCTCATCGACGCGACCGTGTTCGTCGGCTACCCCTGGGCCGCGGCGACCTGGCCGGAGCTGTTCGGACTCCCCGGCTGAGTCGGCGGGACCTGACGACACGCGCCCGATCGACGGGGCCCCCGACGCGTGCGGGCTACGGTGAGCCTGTCCAATGACGACGAATCGGAGGGATTCACATGAAGATCAGGACCACAGGCAGGATCGGAGCAGCTCTCCTGCTCGCCGCGGGGATCACCGTGGCGAGCGTGGCGCCCGCAGCAGCGGCTGTCTACAGCGGGTACCCCTCGGCTGCCGCGTGCAACGCGGATCGCACCGAACACGTCCGCAACGGTGGCAAGGCGTCTCCCTGCATCCATGGGACCTGGGGCTGGCAGTTCCAGACGTACAGCTGATCGACGGACGGGGAGGCGGGGCCTCGCGACCTGCCTCCCCGCCCTTCACCGACGCAGCAGACGGTCAGCCGGTCGCCGTGATCACCACGGAAACGCACGCCCAGACCGCGATGACACCCAGCGCGAGGAGCGCGCGGCCATCCCACTCGCGGCGGATCGGCGCATCCCTCGCTCCGGAGGTCGCCTGCCAGCGATCGCGGATCTCTGTGAGATCGCGCAGCCCTGTCGGGGCGTTCGCCTCAGCGTCGTGGTCGGACGGACGTCGCGACGGCCGCGCCCTGGCCGGCCCGCCGTAGCAGGTGACGTCGGTGCCGTCGTCGAGCGAGAACACGAGCTGCCAGCGCAGGTCGATGTCGCGGACGCGATTCCAGCCGAATGAGGTGCGACGGAGCATGTTCTTCACCACCGCCCCGTCGTCGTCGACGCGCACGGTCGAGACGAACGCGATCTCGTACACGACCCACAGGCCGAGCAGAACCCACGGGGCGAGGAGAAGCATCTGCCCCCATCCCGCGCGTACGACGGCGTCGCCGAGCAGGAAGAGCGCGAGCAGCGAGCACAGCACGAACGTCACCGGCCCGGAAGCCGCGCGGAACGTCCGCGCGGCCCCGGGCCGAGAGTCAGCCGACACGCTCAGTGTCCGCCGAGGGTGATCGACGCACCGGGGATCGCCTGCAGCAGGCGCTCCGTGTACTCCTGCTGCGGATTCGCGAAGATCTCGTCGACCGTGCCCTGCTCGACGATGCGACCCTTCTCCATCACGCAGACGAGGTCGCTCGAGACGCGCACGACGGCGAGGTCGTGTGTGATGAACAGGTAGGTCAGGTTCAGCTCCGACTGGAGGTCGGCCAGGAGCTTGAGGATCTGATCCTGCACGAGCACGTCGAGCGCCGACACGGCCTCGTCGAGAACGACGATGTCGGGCTTGAGCGCGAGCGCGCGGGCGATCGCCACACGCTGACGCTGACCGCCCGAGAGCTCATTCGGATACCGGGTCGCGAGAGCACGCGGCAGCGCGACCTGGTCCAGCAGCTCCTCCACGCGCTCACGGTGCGATGCCCGATCGCCCACGCCGTGGATCTGCAGCGGCTCGGCGATCGTGTTCCCGATGTTCCGCAGCGGATCGAGCGAGCCGTACGGGTCCTGGAACACGGGCTGCATGCGGCGACGCAGGCCGAAGGCCTGGGCGTTCGAGAGGTTCGACACGTCCTGGCCGTCGATCTCGATCGTGCCCGCGGTCGGGTCCTCCAGCTTGAGCACCATCTTCGCGACGGTGGACTTGCCGGAACCCGACTCCCCCACCAGCGCGAGTGTCTTGCCGCGCGGGATCTCGAAGGACACGTCGTCCACGGCTCGGAAGTCCTCGCTGCGGAACCCGCCCTGGCGGATCTTGTAGTCCTTCGTGAGACCGGCCACTCGAACCGTCGGCGGGATGTCCGCGAGGTCCTCCAGCGTCTCGATGCCCCGATCCTCCACGACGGCCTGGATGCGCTGCGACGCCACGCTCGGCGCCGCGGCCACGAGACGCTTGGTGTACGGATGCTGCGGGTTCTCGAGGATCTCCCGGCTGGGTCCGGCCTCGACGATGTTGCCGCCGTTCATCACGATGATCTTGTCCGCGCGCTCGGCCGCGAGGCCGAGGTCGTGGGTGATCAGCAGCACCGAGGTGCCCTTGTCGCGCGTGAGCGACGCCATGTGGTCGAGGATCACCCGCTGCACGGTCACGTCGAGGGCCGAGGTCGGCTCGTCGGCGATCAGGAGCTTCGGGTCCGCAGCGAGACCGATACCGATCAGCGCACGCTGACGCATGCCACCCGAGAACTGATGCGGAAACTGGTGCAGACGGCGCTCGGCGTCCGCCAGCCCGGCCTGCTTCAGCACCTCGATCGCGCGAGCCCGGACGGCCTGGCGCCCCTGCGCTACGCCGTTGGCACGGATCGCCTCCTTGACCTGGAAGCCGATGCTCCACACCGGGTTCAGGTTCGACATCGGGTCCTGCGGCACGAAGCCGATGTCCCGTCCGCGCACCGCCTCTATCTCGCGGCGGTTGAGCTTCGTCAGTTCGCGTCCCTCGAGGGTGATGGAACCGCCTGTCACCTCGCCCGTTCCGGGAAGCAGGTTCACGATGGCCGTGGCCGTCGTGGACTTGCCCGAACCGGACTCACCCACGATCGCGACGGTCTCGCCCGGCATGACGTCGAAGCTCACGCCGTGCAAGACCTCGCGCAGCCCCTCCTGGGTGCGGAAGGCGACCTTCAGGTCGCGGATGCTGAGCAAGGGGATCTGGTCGATTGCGCGCTCGCTCATCGGCGTGCCCTCGCCTTCGGGTCGAGGGCGTCTCGGATGAGCTCACCCAGGGTCACGAACGCGAGAACGGCGAGGGTCAGCGCGATCGACGGATAGATGAGTGCCATGGGCGCGACGCGCAGCGACGATTGGGCTGCGCTGATGTCATTGCCCCACGACATGGTCCCGCTTCCCAGACCCACGCCGAGGAACGAGAGCGTGGCCTCCGCCACGATCGAGGCGGCGAGCGACAACGTCGAGACGACGAGCAACGGGGCCAAGGCGTTCGGGATCACGTGTCCGACGAGGGTTCCGAACTTCGAACGCCCCAGGGCTCGAGACGCCACGACGAAGTCGGCCTGCCTCACTCTCAGTACCTCGGCTCGGACGACACGTGCCGTCGAAGCCCATGCGAAGCCTCCGATCGCGAACGCAAGGACAGGCACGGAGCGGTACTGCGAGAAGACCGTCATGACGACGACCGCGGCGAGGATGTACGGGATGGCGAAGAAGATGTCACCGATGCGGGACAGCAACGAGTCCAACCATCCGCCGTAGAACCCCGCCAGCGCTCCCATGATGAGCCCGACGATCGATCCGATCGCTGTAGCCAGCAGACCGACGGCCAGCGACGTCTGGGCGCCCCAGACGATGCGCGAGTAGATGTCGCACCCCTGGAAGGTGAAGCCGAGCGGATGCCCGTCGGCCGGACCGGCGTTGCTGTTCGAGAGCTGACAGTCGCTGTCCGGCGGTGTGGATGTGAACAGCGACGGCCAGAGCGCCATCACGATGAAGAAGAGCGCCAGCGCGACCGAGAACCAGAAGAGCGGGCGGACCCGGAGGTCGGACCACGCGTCGCGCCACAGGTTGCGGGGCTTCTCGGCGACTCGGACGGCGTCGACGGCGATGCTCTCCGTCTCGACGGGGGCGACGAAGTGATTCTGCGAAGTGGAATCAGGCATAGCGGATCCTTGGGTCGAGCAGACCGTAGAGAAGGTCGATGACGAGATTGACCAGAACGTACAGGATGACGAAGACCGTCACGAACGACACCACCGTGGGGCCTTCGTTTCGGATCGCCGCCTGGTAGAGCGTGTTTCCGACGCCGGGAACGTTGAAGATCCCCTCTGTCACGGTCGCGCCCACGAGGAGCACTCCGAAGTTCGTCGCCGAGTTCGTGATCACGGGGATCAGCGAGTTGCGGAGGACGTGCACCGGAATGACCCGGCCGCGCGACAGGCCCTTGCTGTACGCGGTTCGCACCCAGTCCTGATTCAGTGTGTCGATGACGGAGCTCCGCATCAGTCGCATACTGACCGCGTAGAGACTGAAGCCCAGCACGATGGCGGGAAGCCAGAGTCCGCCCCAATCGTTGTCGGAGCCGACGGTCGGCTTGAACCATCCGAGCTTGATCGCGAGGAAGTACTGGCCGAGGAATGCGACCACGAAGATCGGAACGGCGATCGCGACGAGCGCGATCCCGAGCATGGCGTGGTCGAAGATCTTCCCCTTGCGCAGGGCGGAGACCGTTCCGATGATGATCGCGAGCGTGAACTCGATGGCGATCGCCATCACGGCGAGGCGCCCGGTGACCGGAAGTGTCTCAGCGAGCACCTCCGAAACGGGGCGGCCGGAGAACGTGTTGCCGAGGTCGCCCTGGAACACCCCGGTGATGTAGTACCAGTACTGCACGAGGAAGGGATCGTTCAGGTGATACTGCTCGCGAAGCTGCTCGACGACCGCCGGGTTGGGGGTGCGATCGCCGAAGAGGGCGAGGATGGGGTCGCCGGGCATGGCGAAGACGAGGAAATAGATGAGCAGTGTGGCTCCGAAGAAGACCGGAATCACCTGCAGGAGGCGTCGAAGGATGTAGCCGAGCATACGTAGTCCCGTGGAGGCAGAAGGCGGGCAACCAGGTGAACACAGCCCGCGAGGCGGCGACGAATCATCGTCGCCGCCTCACGGGTGAGTGCCTCTGGCTTACTCGCCGTCCTTCGTGACCTGGTAGAGGATCGGCCAGGTGTCCCACCCGAACTCCACGTTCTCGACGTTCTCGCCCCAGGCACCCATCGCGTTGGTGTACCACAGCGGGATCGCGGGCAGGTCCTTGAAGAGGATCTCCTGCGCCTCCTGGAACTTCGCGATGCCGTCCTTCACATCCGGAGCGGACGAGCCCTCGTCCAGAAGCGCGTCGAACTCGGGGTTCGAGTAGTCCCCGTCGTTGGAACCGGCACCCGTTCCGAAGAGCGGGCCGAGGCCGTTGAACATCGACGGGTAGTCGAACTGCCATCCGGTACGGAACGCGGTCTGCGTCTGGTCCTCGGTGATCAGGGTGCGGTGCTCGGCGAAGGTCGGGATCGGGTTGCCAGACGCGTCGATACCGAGGTTGTTCTTCAGCTGGTTGGCGACCGCGTCGACCCAGCCCTGGTTGGGGCCGTCGGCGTTGTACTGGATCTGGAAGGATCCGGTCCACGGGGAGATCGCATCGGCCTCTGCCCACAGTTCCTTCGCCTTGTCGGCGTCGAACTCGAGCACCTCCGAGCCCGGGATGTCCTCGGAGTAGCCGTCGATGACCGGGGACGTGAAGTCCTTCATCGGGGTACGCGTGCCGCTGAAGACCACCTTGGTGATCTCGTCACGATCGATCGCGTGGGAGATCGCGGCGCGCCGCAGCTGTCCCTCTTCACCGCTGAAGTGTGCGAGGCGCTCCGGGATGGTGATGGTGGCGTTCGCCGCCGCAGGCTGGTTCACGGTGCGGTCCGGGAAGTCGCTCTCGAAGGTCTGCAGAGCAGTGTCCGGGATCTCCTGGATGATGTCGAGCTCGCCACCCTGGAGGTCGGCGTACGCTGCGTCGGTGCTGGCGTAGAGCCTCATGTCCACGCCACCGTTCATGGCCTCGCGGGGTCCGGTGTAGTCCTCGTTCTTGACGAGTTCGATGCTCTCGTTGTGCTTCCACGCACCTTCTTCGGCGAACACGTAGGGTCCGTTGCCGATGGGGTTCTCGCCGAAGGCCTCGAGGTCGTCCCATGCCGCGGCAGGGAGGGGGAAGAACGCGGTGTAGCCCAGGCGCAGCGGGAAGTCGGATTCCGGCTGCTTCAGCGTGACGGTGAACGTGAGGTCATCGACGACCTTGAGCCCGGACAGCTCCGGGACGTTCTCTTCATACGAGAATCCCTCGATGGACTCGAAGAAGTAGCTGGAGAGCTGCTTGTTGTCGAGCGCCGCGCCGTAGTTCCAGGCCTTGACGAACGACTCAGCGTCCACCGGGTCGCCGTTCGCGAAGGTCTGGTCGGCCTTGATCTTGATCGTGTAGGTCTTCGAGTCCTCGGTCTCGATGGACTCTGCCAGATCGTTGTGCACCGCGCCCTCGGCGTCGTAGTAGACGAGACCGGCGAAGATGCTCTGCAGTACCAGTCCTCCACCGACCTCGTTCGTGTTGGTCGGGATCAGCGGGTTCTGCGGCTCGGTGTTGTTCACGGAGATGATGGCCGACGCGTCGCCGGACGCCGTGTCGTCCGCGGACTCGTTGCCCCCACCGTTTGCGCAGCCCGCGAGCGCCAGGGCGCCGATCACGAACAGCGCGGTGCCCGCAAGGGCGATCTTGTTGCGCTTCACTGTGTGTCCTCCTGTGGACGGGTATTCATCAAACTGCGCGCTCATCGTCGAACGCGTAGGGATAGTCGACTGTAACCCGGGGTTCGCGCAACCCCGCGCTCGGCTAATCAACCGTTACTGAGTGGTGATCATCTGTAACACCGCGGAAACGCGCGACGCCCATGCGCCGCGCCGGGAGCCGAATGTTTGCACGTTCAGGTCTCGGCCCATACGGTGTCTTCCAATGCAGGACAACCGGAGGAAGGAACGAACATGAAGAGGAAGCTGATGGGGGCAACGGCGGGAATGGCGCTGGTCGCGGGGCTGGTCGTCGCCACGCCTCTTGCGGCGCAAGCGGCGTCCGGGTGGGCGGGCGCCTACATCGAGTCGTCGCACTGTCAGGCCGATCGACGCCTTTACGTCCAGGAGGGCTACAAGGTAGGGCCCTGTCAGAACCGCCCGGGCTACCCCGGGCAGTGGTTCAGCTGGACGAAGTAGGTTCTCGAACCGAGAAGGGGGTCGGATGCCGCGGCATCCGACCCCCTTCCTGTCGCCGTGATCAGGCGAAGGCCTCGATCGGCGGGCAGGCGCACACGAGGTTGCGGTCGCCGTACGCCTGGTCGATGCGCCGCACCGGCGGCCAGTACTTCCCCGCGACGAGGGCGTGCACCGGGTAGGCGGCGTCCTCCCGCGTGTAGGCGTGCTCCCACTCCCCTGCGATGAGCGACACCGCGGTGTGCGGAGCGTTCACCAGGGGGTTGTCGTCGGCGGGCCAGCGGCCGGCGGCGACGGCATCCGCCTCCGCCTTGATCATGACCATGGCCTCGACGAAGCGCTCGATCTCGTCGATGTCCTCCGACTCCGTCGGTTCCACCATGAGGGTGCCGGCGACCGGGAACGACATGGTCGGGGCGTGGAAGCCGTAGTCGATGAGCCGCTTCGCGACGTCGTCGACCGTGACACCCGTGGCCTCCTTGAGGGGACGCAGGTCGAGGATGCACTCGTGCGCCACTCGTCCGTTCTCACCGCTGTAGAGCACCGGGTAGTGCTCTCCGAGGCGTGCGGCGATGTAGTTCGCCGAGAGGACGGCGGATGCCGTGGCGCGACGCAGACCGTCGGCGCCCATCATGCGGACGTACGCCCACGAGATCGGCAGGATGCCGGCGGAGCCGTACGGCGCTGCCGAGATCGGTCCGCCGTCGAACATGAAGCCGCCCGCGTGCTCGGCGCGCTGCGCGAGCGGGTGAGAAGGCAGGAACGGCGCGAGGTGGGCCTTCGCGGCGACCGGACCGACGCCCGGTCCGCCACCGCCGTGCGGGATCGCGAACGTCTTGTGCAGGTTGAGGTGCGAGACGTCGCCGCCGAGGTCGCCGAACCGCGCGTAGCCGAGCAGGGCGTTCAGGTTCGCCCCGTCGACGTACACCTGACCGCCGGCGTCATGCACGGCCGCCGTGATCTCCACGACGTCCTGCTCGTACACGCCGTGCGTCGACGGGTAGGTGATCATCAGCGCGGCGAGCTCGTCGGCGTGCAGCGCGATCTTGGCGCGCAGATCCGCGAGGTCGACGTTACCCAGCTCATCGGTCGCGACCACAACCACCTTCATGCCGGCGAGCACCGCCGAGGCGGCGTTCGTGCCGTGGGCCGACGACGGGATCAGGCAGATCGTGCGATGCGCGTCGCCGTTGGCGTGGTGGTACCCCCGGATCGCCAGGAGCCCGGCCAGCTCTCCCTGCGAGCCCGCGTTCGGCTGCAGCGAGACGGCGTCGTACCCGGTGACCTCGGCGAGCCACGACTCCAGCTGCTCGATGAGGTCGAGGTAGCCCTGCACGTCGGATGCCGGGGCGAACGGGTGGATGCCCGCGAACTCCGGCCACGTGATCGCCGCCATCTCGGTGGCCGCGTTGAGCTTCATGGTGCAGGAGCCCAGCGGGATCATGCCGCGGTCGAGCGCGTAATCGCGATCGGCGAGCGACTTCAGGTAGCGCATCATGGCGGTCTCGCTGCGGTGCGCGTGGAAGACCGGGTGCGTCAGGTACTCGTCCTGGCGGAGCAGCGCCTCGGGCAGCGCCGAGAGCGGGCCGGTCAGGCCGAACACGCGCTGCTGCGGACCGCCGAACACCCGCGCCACCTCGTGGATGTCAGCGGTCGTGGTGGTCTCGTCCACCGAGATGCCCACGGTGTCGGCATCCACCCCGTGCAGGAGGATGCCCTTCTCGTGCGCGGCCGCGACATGCTCGGCTGCGGCGCCGGGAACGCGCACCTGAAGCGTGTCGAAGAAGGCGTCGTGCGCGACGTCGGCACCGGCCTCGACGAGCCAGTCGCGCAGCAGAGCGGCCTTGGCGGCCGTCTCACGGGCGATCGCGCTGAGCCCGTCCGGGCCGTGGTAGACCGCGTACATGGAAGCCATGACGGCGAGCAGCACCTGAGCGGTGCAGATGTTCGACGTGGCCTTCTCCCGGCGGATGTGCTGCTCGCGGGTCTGCAGCGACAGGCGGTAGGCGGGACGGCCGTCGGCGTCGACCGAGACGCCGACGAGGCGTCCGGGCAGCTGACGCTCGAGGCCGGCGCGCACGGCCATGTAGCCGGCGTGCGGTCCGCCGAAGCCCATCGGCACACCGAACCGCTGCGTCGTGCCGACCGCGACATCGGCGCCCATGTTCCCCGGTGACGCGAGGAGCGTCAGTGCGAGCAGGTCGGCTGCGACGACCGCGAGACCGCCGGCGAGGTGCGCGGCATCGATCACGGCGCTCGGGTCCCACACGCGCCCCGACGCGCCGGGGTACTGCACGAAGACGCCGAACAGCTCGGCGGGCAGCTCCTCCCCCGCGGCGAGGTCGACCGTCACGACCTCGATGCCGACGGCCTCCGCCCGAGCGGCGAGAAGGGCCCTGGTCTGCGGGAAGGCGTCCGCGTCGACGGCGAACACGTTCGACGTCGTCTTCGAGGCGCGCCGCGCGAGCAGCATCCCCTCGACGACAGCCGTCGACTCGTCGAGCATGGAGGCGTTCGCGGTGGTGAGACCCGTCAGTTCCGAGACCATCGTCTGGAAGTTGATGAGCGCCTCGAGGCGACCCTGCGAGATCTCGGGCTGGTACGGCGTGTAGGCGGTGTACCAGGACGGGTTTTCGAGCACGTTGCGCTGGATGACGCTCGGCGTGATGGTGCCGTAGTACCCGAGGCCGATCATCGGTCGGTTCACCGCGTTGCGGCGGGCCAGCGAACGGAGCTCGGCGAGCGCCTCCGTCTCGCTCGCGGCAGGCGGGATGACGCTGTCCTCGTGCTCGGCCGTGAAGATCGAGGCGGGCACGGCCTCGCGCATCAGCGCCTCGATCGAGCTCTGTTCGGCGGACTCGGCCGAGAGTCCGAGCGCGTCGAGCATCCGGCTCTGGGCGGACGAGGTGAGTCCGATGTGACGATCGGCGAAAGAGACCACGAGGCGATCAGCCCTCCGTGTGCGCGACGTACGCGTCGCGGTCGAGGAGTCCGTCGAGCGCGTCGTCCGCGACCTCGACCTTGATGAGCCACGCGTCCTCGAACGGCGAGGAGTTCAGCAGCGCAGGGTCGTCGACGACGGCCTGGTTCACCTCGGTCACCGTGCCGGCGACCGGGGCGTAGAGCTCGGACACCGACTTGGTCGACTCGGCCTCGCCGAACACGTCGCCGCGGGAGACCGCCGTGCCCACGGCCGGCAGCTCGACGAAGACGATGTCACCGAGGGCGTCTGCGGCGAAGTCGGTGATGCCGACGGTCGCCACCGCGCCGTCGACGGCGACCCACTCGTGCTCTTCGCTGTACTTGAGGGTGGTCAGATCGGTCATTTTGTCCTCCGGTAGAAAGGCAGGGCGGTCACGGTCGCGGGGATGCGGGTTCCCCGCACGTCAAGGAATACTGCGGATCCCTCCGCAGCGGAAGAAGGATCGACGTAGGCCATCGCGATGGGATGCCCCAGGGTCGGACTCAGGGCACCGCTCGTGACCTCGCCGATCGGCGTGCCGTCCTCGGTCACGACCGCGTAGCCGGCGCGACCGGCGCGCTTGCCCTCGGCGGCGAGACCGACGAGGACGCGGGCATCGGATGCCGCATCGACGGCGTCCTTCCCCACGAAGCTCTCCTTCGCCGAGACGACGACGCGGCCGAGGCCCGCCTGCGCGGGCTTCGTGTCGAGCGTGAGCTCGTGGCCGTAGAGCGGCATGCCCGCCTCCAGGCGGAGCGTGTCGCGGGCGGCGAGACCGGCCGGGATCAACCCGTGCGACTCGCCGGCGGCGAGCACGGCATCCCACAGCGAACCGGCGAGCGCCGCGGGGACGAGCAGCTCGAAGCCGTCCTCGCCCGTGTACCCGGTCCGAGCGAGCAGCAGCGGCTGACCTCCGAACGTCGCGGTCGCCCACGCGTAGTAGCGCTGCTCCGACCACGGGATGCTGACGTCGGCGACGCCCTCGGTGTCGGCGAGGATGGCCTCGGCGTTCGGACCCTGCACGGCGATGAGGGCGTAGTCGTCGGAGACGTCGTCGACCTCGACCGTGAAGCCGTCGGTCCGGGCGGAGAGCGCCTCGCGCACGGCATCCCGGTTCCCGGCGTTCGAGATGACGAGGTAGTCCTCGTCGCCGAGTCGGTACACGATGACGTCGTCGATGATCCCGGCGGACTCGGCGAGCAGCAGCGAGTACTTGGCCTTGCCCACGGCGAGCGCCGACAGGCGCCCGGCGAGGGCATGGTCGAGATAGTCGGCGGCCTGCGCGCCGCGCACCGTGAACTCGGCCATGTGCGAGATGTCGAAGATCCCGGCGGACTGGCGCACCGCGTGGTGCTCGGCGAGGTCCGACGTGTACCTGACCGGCATCTGCCAGCCGCCGAAGTCGGTGAAGGACGCGCCGAGAGACTCATGGCGGTCTCGCAGCGGGGTGTAGCGGGGGTCGGACATGGAGTTCTCCCGGGCTGGGTCGGGCGGAACGGCGGCGACGTCGTTCCTCGGAACTCCCCCTCTGTCATCGGCCTGAGAGTTTCACCCCTGAGGGGCTTTCACCGTCGGCGGACGTGGGGCTCTTCGCTCCACGTCTCTTTCCAGAGTGGCCGGGACCCCGCGGTACGCGTACCTGAGAGATTGGCGGGGAGGCTTGCTCCTTCGGTGCCCGGCTGCGTTCGCCGGGGCTCTCCCGCGTGGCCCGTTCGGCCGATGTTCGATTGTGGTCCCAGTGTAGCGGGTGACCGGCTGCCGCCACCGCTCAGAGCCCCGCGAGCTCCGCCCTCACCTCGTCGCGCAGACGGCCCAGGTTCTCGGGCTCGGGCGCAGCGCCGAGCAGGGTCCTCGTGTACTCGTGCTGCGGGTTCAGAATGACGTCGTCCGCCGGTCCTCGCTCGACGACGTCGCCCTTGTAGAGCACCATGATCTCGTCGCTGAAGTGGCGCGCGGTGGCGAGGTCGTGCGTGATGTACAGCACGCCGAGGTCGTCTTCGCGCTGCAGGTCGGCGAGCAGGTTGAGCACCCCGAGCCTGATCGACACGTCGAGCATCGAGACGGGCTCGTCGGCGACGATGAACCGTGCGCCCGGCGCGAGGGCGCGCGCGATCGCGACGCGCTGACGCTGTCCGCCGGAGAGCTCGTGGGGGCGCCGCTCGGCGAAGCTCTCGGCCGGCGTGAGGCGCACGCGCTCCAGCAGTTCGAGAGCACGCTCGCGCACCTGGGTGCGCGACAGCCGCGGGTGGTGCAGCCGGATCGGCCGCTCGAGGTGGTGGAAGATCGTGTGGTAGGGGTTCAGCGACGCGAACGGGTCCTGGAACACCATCTGCACCTGCGAGCGGTACGCCTCGACCGCGCGGCCGCTCGTGCCCGTCTCCTGCCCGTCGAGCAGGATCTGCCCGCTCGTCGGGGTCTCCAGCTTCATCAGCATCCGCGCGATCGTCGACTTGCCCGATCCCGACTCGCCGACGAGCGCGACCGTCTTGCCCGCCTCGATCGTGAACGACACATCCTTCACGGCGTGCAGGACCGAGGTCTTGAACCCGGACCGCAGGTGGAAGTCCTTGACGAGGTTCCGCGCTTCGAGGGTGGGGGCGCTCATCGAATCTCCTCCTGACTGACGCCGCTGCCGGTGCGGACGAAGTCGCCGCGCTCCCCCGTCAGGCTCGGGAAGCTCGACAGCAGGCGCTTGGTGTACTCGTGCTGCGGGGTGCGGTAGATCTCCTCCGCCGTGCCCTGCTCGACGATCTCGCCCTGCAGCATCACCGCGATGCGGTCGCTGATCTCGATGAGCATCGGCAGGTCGTGGGTGATGAAGATGACCGCGAACCCGAGGCGCTCGCGCAAGCGCATGATCTCGCGGATGATGCCCCGCTGCACGACGACGTCGAGCGCGGTGGTCGGCTCGTCCATGACCATGACCTGCGGATCGAGGGCGAGCGCCATCGCGATCATCATGCGCTGGCGCATGCCGCCGGAGAGCTCGTGCGGGAAGCTGCGCAGGCGAGAGGGGTCCACTCCGACCAGCGTCAACAGCTCCTCGGCCCTCGCCTGCTTGTCCTGCTTCGACATGCCCGGTCGGTGGGTGTCGAAGATGTCGAAGATCTGCGCGCGCACGTCGATCACCGGGTTGAGCGAGTTCATCGCGCCCTGGAACACCATCGAGATCTTGTCCCAGCGGAATGCGCGCAGCCCGTCGCCGTCGAGCGCGACGACGTCGATGTCGCTGCCGTCGCGATCGTGGAAGACGATCTCGCCCGCGGTCATCAGCGCCGGCGCCTTGAGCAGCCGGTTCATGCCGTACGCGAGGGTGGTCTTGCCGCAACCCGACTCGCCGGCGAGTCCGAGGATCTCGCCGCGGTGGAGCGTGAGCGACACGTCGCGCACGGCCTTCACGGGCGGATCGACCTCGTACTCGATGGACACGTTGCGTGCAGTCAGCACGGCTTCCGGGGCGCTCACGCGGCGACTCCCTTCGTCTTGGCGGCCTTGCGCACGCGGCGAGCCGCGTCGGGTGCGTTGCGCAGCTTGGGGTTGATGACCTCGTCGATCGCGAAGTTGATGAGCGCGAGCCCCGCCCCGAGGAGCGCGATCATCACACCCGGCGGCACGAACCACCACCAGGCGCCTCGACCGAGCGCCTGGCCCGACTGCGCGTCGTTGAGGATGCTGCCCCACGTGATCGACGAGTTGGGGCCGAGACCGAGGTACGACAGGCCGGCCTCGCCGAGGATCGCGAAGATGATCGCGAACAGGAACTGCGCGGTCAGCAGCGGCAGCAGGTTCGGCATGATCTCGACGAGGATGACCCGGAACGAGCGCTCACCCGCGACCTTCGACGCGTACACGTAGTCGCGGGTGCGGAGCGAGCGGGTCTGCAGCCGCAGCACGTAGGCGGCACCGGCCCACGAGGTGATGCCGAGCACGAACGCCACGAGCTGCCAGCTGCGCTGCGGGACGAACGACGCGATCACCATCACGAGCGGGAGGCCGGGGATGACGATCATGACGTTCGTCAGCAGCGCGAGCGCGTCCTCACGCCAGCCGCCGAGATAGCCGGCGAGGACGCCGAAGACCAGCGACAGGACGATCGCGATACCGCCGGCGACGAGCCCGACCAGTAGCGATCCCTGCGCGCCGATCGCGAGCTGGGCGAGCATGTCGTTGCCGAGCTTGGTGGTGCCGAGCCAGTGCTCGGCGGACGGAGGCTGCAGAGCGGCGTTGTCCGTGCTGCGCGGGTTCTGCGTGAACATCGGCGCGATGATCGCGAACAGCACGATCGACAGCACGAGCACCATGCCGACGATGAACTTCGCCGAGCGGGTCGGCAGAAGACCGCGCCCCTTCTTCGGCTTCTGTGTCGCGAGCGTGACGGTGGTGGCCGGCTCCGAGGTCGGCTGCTCCTTGACGATCTGCATCGGGGTGAGCTTGGTGTCAGACATTCTGGCGCGCCCTCGGGTCGATGAATCCGTAGATCAGGTCCATGAAGAAGTTGGCGGCGAGCACCGTGATCGTGATGACGAGGAACAGGCCCTGCATGAGGGCGTAGTCGTTGTTCGTCACGGCCTGGAACATGAGCTTGCCGATGCCGGGGTAGGTGAACACCTGCTCCATGACGATCGAGCCGGCGACCACGAAGCCGAGGGTGATCGAGAAGCCGGCGATCGAGGGGATGGCGGCGTTGCGCGCGGCGTAGGTCGTCATGATGCGACGGGGACGCAGGCCCTTCGCCTCGGCGGTGAGCACGTAGTCCTCCGACATCGTCTGCACCATCATGTTGCGCATGCCGAACAGCCATCCGCCGACCGAGCTGACCACGATGGTGAGCGCGGGCAGGATCGCGTGCGACAGCGCGTTGGAGAAGAACGCCCAGGTGGGCTCCGGGCCGTCGGGGAAGTCGAACACGTCGTAGCCGCCGAAGATCGGGAACCATCCGAGCCCCACGGCGAAGACGGCGACGAGGATGAGCGCCATCCAGAAGTACGGAATGGACTGCAGCACGGTCGTCGCGGGGATGATGTGGTCGACCCAGGTGCCGCGCTTCCACCCGGCCCAGGCGCCGAGCACGACGCCGAGGATGAAGGAGATGACGGTCGCGGTGCCGACGAGGATCAACGTCCACGGCAGCGCCTGACCGATCAACTCGGTCACCGGGGTTGGGAACTTGGTGACGGAGACGCCCAGGTCGCCCTGGAACATCCGCCCCCAGTAGGAGAGGTACTGCTCCCAGAGGGAGGAGTCGTCGCCACCGAGCAGCAGTTTGATGTTGCGGATGGTGGTCTCGGAGACCTCGCCGCCCGCGCGCTGCATCTTGGCGATCATGATGTCGGCGGGATTGCCCGGCATCATGCGGGGAAGCAGGAAGTTGATGGAGATGGCGGCCCACAGCGTGAACGCGTAGAACCCTATTCGTCGTGCGTAGAACTTCATGACGGTCTTCTTCGACTCCCTGCTTCCCCGGTGACGCGGACTACTTGGCCGGCTGCAGATGCGTCAGGACGTAGCCTGCCGCGATCGAGCCCCAGGACGGCGGGAAGGCGTAGAGGTCGTCCTCGGTCGGCCAGCCCGTGTAGTCCTTCGTGTTGTAGAAGGTCTGGGTCGCGTTGATCACCAGCGGGATGTACGGCAGGTCGCGCACGATCTCGGTCTGGATCGTCCCGTACAGCTCCTTCTTCGTCGCCTCGTCGTTCGTGCTGATCGCGGACTGCACGGCCTGGTCGACGACCGGGTTGTTGTAGCGGCTGAAGTTCCAACGGCCGGTCGGCACCTCTTCGCCCACGGGGCCGGTGGAGCCGACGGTCGTGCCGCCGAACCAGTCGCGGTAGATCTGGAACGGGTCGGCCACGGAGGTGCCGACCATGCCTCCGACGATGAGCTGGAAGTCACCGCTCTGACGCGAGTCGGAGAACTCCTGCCACTGCACGGTCGAGGCGTTGATCTTGATGCCCGCGGCCTCGGCCTGCTCGGCGATCAGCTTCGCGGCGTCGTTGTAGTCGGTCCAGCCGTCGACCGAGGTGAGCGTGAGCTCGACCTTCTGTCCGTCCTTCTCGTAGATGCCGTCGGAGCCCTTCGTGTAGCCGGCGGCTTCGAGGATCGACCCGGCCTCGGCGGCGTCCGCCTCCTGCGGGCTGACCTCGTTCGCGGAGTCGGCGACCCACTTCTCGTCGCGGGGAAGCAGCGCGTACGTGGGCGAGATGTCGCCGGTCAGGCCGACGAACGCCTTGTCCTTGATCGTGCCGCGATCGATCGCCGCGTTCAGCGCCTGGCGCACGGCGACGTCGGTCTGCGGGCCGGAGCAGCCCAGCTCGGCATTCGAGCAGGTGTAGAGGACGGTCGGGTCCTGCGGGGTGTTGATCCAGGAGATCGCGCCGTTCGCGGTGACGTCGTCGGGGTTCGGGATGAACATGCCGGTCCAGTCGAGCTTGCCGGCGGCGAGCAGGTCCTGCGCGGTCTGGTTGTTGTCGACCGCGATGTACTGCACCTTCTTGACCCCGAGGTCGTCGGCGCCGCGGAAGTTCTCGTTCGCGACGAGGGTGTACGACTCGCTCGTGGTCTTGTCGACCACGTAGGGACCGGATCCGACGGGCTCCTCGTTGGCGAAGTTCGCGTAGTCGTCGACGTCCTTCCAGATGTGCTCGGGGAGGATGTACGTCGAGCCGAGACGCTGGAACTCGGTCGTGAACTGCGCGGTCGAGTAGGTGAGCACGACCGTGGTGTCGTCGGTCGCCTCGGCCGAGACGAGGCCGTTGCCCTCGGGGTTGTTCGCCTCGTAGTTGAAGGAGAACGCGACGTCGGCTGCGGTGAGCGGCTCGCCGTCGCTCCACTTGAGGTCGGGCTTGATGGTGATCGTGATCACCGTGCCATCCTCGTTGTACTCGTACGTGTCGCCGATCATGCCCTCCGGCTCGGAGTCGGAGGTCTTGTTGAAGAAGAACAGCGGCTCGTAGATGGGGCCGAGCGCACCGTGGAGCACGGTGGGCGCGAAGGGGTTGTAGTTCGCCGTGATCGGGGTCTGGCTTCCGGCCCAGACACGGAGCGCGCGGTCGCCGTCTGCGCCGCTCCCGTCGTTGCCACCCGCGCCACAGGCCGTCAGGCCCAGGGCGAGGACGGAAGCCCCCGCCACGGCGGTGAGCGCGATCTTGCGCTTTCCGGTACGGATCATTCTGTCGTTTCCTCTCGGTGCTGCACTGCAGGAGGGACTCTCCGGATGGAGACGGAACCCTGGGTCGGGTTCGCGGGCAAACTCCCGGAAGAGGGGGTTTGTTAGGACAGTAACCTAACAAACCCGCCCACCCTCGACAAGACCTCTCGACGCTCCTGCATAACGTTTCGGACTCGACGAGCGGATGCCGTCACACTGCTGCACTAAGGGTCGCCATGACACTAAGATCGATCGCAGGAGGTTAAGGTGCTCAAGACTCAAAGTGGAGGGATCGACGTCGCCGTGTCGACCGTGATCCTCACGCTGCGGCGCGCGGAGAGCGGCGACCCCGTGCTCGCCCTCCCCCTCGTGCGTCGCACCCGCGCACCCTTCGACGGCGAGTGGGCACTGCCGGGCGGCTGGCTCACCGCGGCCGAGTCCCCCGTCGACGCCGCAGCGCGCACCCTCGCCGAGACCACCGGTCTCACGCCCAGCTACCTCGAGCAGCTCTACGCGTTCGGAGCCGTCGACCGCTCCCCCACGCGGGTCGTGTCGATCGTGTACTGGGCGCTGCTCCGCCAGGACGACGTCGACGCGCAGAGCGCCGCGCACCGCGCATCCGGTCACGCGCCCGAGAACGTGCGCTGGTTCGATCTCTCCGAGCGCCCTCCTCTCGCCTTCGACCACGACAAGATCATCGACTACGCCCTGTGGCGCCTCCGCAACAAGGTGGGCTACAGCCGCGTCGCACAGGGGTTCCTCCCCGCCGAGTTCACGCTCTCCGATCTCCGCGAGGCGTACCAGTCGATCCTCGGCCGCCAGCTCGACCCCGCGAATTTCCGCCGTCAGGTCGAGGCGACGGGGAACCTGATCCCCACCGACCGCTTCCGCACCGGGAGTCACCGCCCCGCCCGCCTCTACCGATACGACACCGATGTGGAGCTGGCCGACCACGGCCCGCTCGGACCCGAGGAAACGAGTACCCGATGAGCATCACCTTCGTCCCCACCCCGTCCGTGCCGACCTCGGACGCCTCCGTGGATCACGCGATCCAGGCGATCGTCGCCGGCGCCTCGACCGACGCGACCTGTACGACGGACCTCGCCGCAGGGCCCTGGGACTTCGACATCCGGCCTGGCTACGGACCGGGATCGTCGATGGGCGACGTCATCCCCACCGGCGCACCTCGGCAGGGCGAGCTCCCCACCGAGTATCGCGAGGCGACCGAGGAGGAGCTCGACCGGCGGATCCGTGCCGCGAAGGAGGTGCTCGGCGATCGCGTCGTGATCCTCGGCCACTTCTACCAGCGGGAGGAGGTCGTGCGGCACGCCGACTATGTCGGCGACTCCTTCCAGCTCGCGACGGCGGCGAAGGACCGACCGGATGCCGAGGCCATCGTGTTCTGCGGAGTGCACTTCATGGCCGAGACGGCGGACCTGCTCTCCGGGCCCGACCAGGCCGTCGTGCTGCCGAACCTCGCCGCCGGCTGCTCCATGGCGGACATGGCCGACATCGATCAGGTCGAGGACTGCTGGGAGCAGCTGGCCGATGTGCTCGGCGACCTCGACGAGCAGGACGAGGACGGGCGCGTCCCGGTGATCCCCGTGACCTACATGAACTCCTCCGCGGCGATCAAGGGCTTCGTCGGACGCCACGGCGGGATCGTCTGCACCTCCTCGAACGCGCAGACGGTGCTCGAGTGGGCGTTCGAGCGCGGTCGCCGCGTGCTCTTCTTCCCCGACCAGCACCTCGGCCGCAACACGGCGAAGGCCATGGGCGTTCCGCTCTCGCAGATGCCGATGTGGAACCCGCGCAAGCCGCTCGGCGGATCCACCGAGGCGGAGCTCGCCGACTCCCGCGTCATCCTCTGGCACGGGTTCTGCTCCGTGCACCGCCGATTCACGGTCGGCCAGATCGAGCAGGCGCGTGCCGAGCACCCGGGGGTCCGCGTCATCGTGCACCCCGAGTGCCCGATGAAGGTCGTCGACGCCGCCGACGAGGCGGGATCGACCGACTACATCCGTCGGGCCATCGCCGCCGCGACCGAGCCGACGACCTTCGCGATCGGCACCGAGATCAACCTGGTCCGACGTCTCGCCGCACAGCTCCCGCAGCACGAGATCTTCTGCCTCGACCCGGTCGTGTGCCCGTGCTCGACGATGTACCGCATCCACCCCGGCTATCTCGCGTGGGTGCTGGAAGAGCTCGTGGCCGGTCGCACCCCCAACCGCATCCGGGTGACGTCCGACGTGGCCGACCCGGCCCGTACCGCGCTGGAGCGGATGCTGGCCGCGAAGCCCCCGGTGGCGGCGAGCGCGCGATGAACGTCGTCGTGGTCGGATCCGGCATCGCCGGGCTCACCGCCGCGCTGCACGCCGCGGAAGCCGGTCACCGCGTGACGCTCGTGACGAAGGGCGCCATCGGAGACGGATGCACGGGCTACGCACAGGGCGGCGTCGCCGGCGTCTACGGAACGGACGACTCCGCGGAGCAGCACGCCGCAGACACGATCACCGCCGGCGCGGGTCTCTCCGATGTCAGCGCCGTCGACGTGCTCGTGCAGGGCGCAGCCGCGCGGATCGCCGAGCTGATCGCCCGCAGCGTCGCCTTCGACCGGGATGCCGACGGTCGGCTGCTGCTGGGCCGGGAAGCCGCGCACAGCCACGCGCGCATCGTGCACGCGGGCGGCGATGCGACGGGTGCGGCGATCTCGCGGGCGCTGGTGACGGCGGTGCGCGACGACGCGCGGATCGCGGTCGTCGAGCGGGCCATGCTCGTCGACCTCGTCGTGACGGACGGCGCGGTGCGCGGCATCCGTCTGCTCGCGGGGACAGCGTTCGACGAGCTCTCCGCGGATGCCGTTATCCTCGCGACCGGCGGCGCGGGGTGCCTGTACGCGCACACGACGAACCCGGAGGGGACGACGGGCGACGGCATCGCGGCAGCGATCCGCGCCGGTGCGGCCGTGGCCGACCTCGAGTTCGTGCAGTTCCACCCGACCGTGCTCGCGGTCGGCTCCCCGTTCCTCATCTCGGAGGCCGTGCGCGGCGAAGGCGCGACGCTCGTGGACGACGCAGGACGGCGCTTCGTCTTCGACACGCACCCCGACGGCGAACTGGCTCCCCGTGACGTCGTGTCGCGGGCGATCGCGCGACGGGCCGCCGCCCAGGGCTCGCCCGTCCATCTCGATGCGACGATGCTCGGGGCGACCAGGCTGGCCCGACGGTTCCCGACGATCGATCGGGTCACCCGCGAGCGCGGTCTCGACTGGTCGGCGCATCCCCTCCCGGTCACACCCGCGGCGCACTATCTCATGGGCGGGGTGCAGACCGACCTCGACGGCCGCACCACCCTCCGGAACCTCTTCGCGGTCGGCGAGGTCACCCGCACCGGTGTGCACGGCGCGAACAGACTCGCCTCGAACTCGCTGCTGGAGGGGGCGGTGTTCGGCGCCCGCGCGGCAGCCGCGCTCACGGCTCCGTGGACCGAGCTGCAGGTGTCCGCCCGCCCGGAGCAGGCTTCCGCGCCCGTGACCGCCGCCGTCCCGTTCGGCCGCGACGCGCTGCAGCGGCTGATGTGGGATCACGTCGGACTGCTCCGCGACACCCCCGGCCTCGAGGCGGCCCTCGCGACCGTGCGCGCCTGGGCTGCGGCGGCGACGCCGCCTGAGACGGCCAGGGCGCATGAGGACGCGAATCTGCTCCTGCTGGCCGAGGCCACGGCATCCGCCGCCCTCTCCCGCGTCGATCCGGTCGGCGCTCACTATCGCGAACCCGCTCCCGCACCCCTTCTGGAGACCGTCTGATGCTCACTCCCGCCGCCATCTCCCGCGTCGTCGGCGCCGCCCTCGAAGAGGACGCGCCCTGGGGAGACATCACGAGCGGCGTGCTGCTGCCGCCCGACGCGACGGCCACCGCCGATCTCGTCGCCCGGGAGGCGGGCGTCTTCAGCGGCGGCGAGGTCTTCACCGCGGCCTTCACGCTCACCGACCCCGCGATCCGGGTCGACGTGCACGTCGGCGACGGAGATGAGTTCGCCGCCGACGACGTGCTCGCGACGGTGTCGGGGAACGCCCGAGGCATCCTCACGGCCGAGCGCATCGCACTGAACTTCACGCAGCGCATGAGCGGCATCGCCACGGTCACGGCCGCCTACGTGAGCGCCACGGAGGGCACGTCGGCCCGCATCGCCGACACGCGCAAGACGACTCCCGGTCTCCGGGCCTTCGAACGCCACGCCGTCGTCTCCGGCGGCGGGCACAACCACCGTCACTCGCTCTCGGATGCGGTCATGGCGAAGGACAACCACCTCGCCGTGCTGCAGCGCTCCGGGCGCGACCTCGCCTCGGTGCTGCGCGAGGCACTGGCGCAGCTGCCCCACACGACGCACGTCGTCGTCGAGGTCGACCGCCTCGACCAGATCGACGCGGTCATCGCGGGCGGTGCCGACACCGTGCTGCTCGACAACTTCACACCGGACGAGCTGCGAGCCGGCGTCGCCCTCATCGACGGACGCGCGCAGGTCGAGGCATCGGGTGGTGTGGACCTCGACACGGTCGCCGCGATCGCGGCGACCGGGGTCGACGTGATCTCGGTCGGCGCGCTCACGCACTCCGCCCGCGCGCTGGATCTGGGCCTGGACGTCCGGATCGACTGAGCGGATGCTGTACCTCGACCACGCCGCGACCTCGCCCCTGCGCCTCGAGGTGCGCGACGCCATGCTCCCCTACCTGACCGGGGCGTTCGGGAACCCCTCCAGCCACCACACCGTCGGAGAGGCTGCAGCGCAGGCGCTGGACGAGGCGCGGTCGCGCGTCGCCACGGTGCTCGGGTTCCGGAGCGGCGACGTGATCTTCACGGGCGGCGGCACGGAGGCGAACAACCTCGCCGTCAAGGGCATCGTGCTGGCGGCGCTCGACCGCGGGCGGCGCCATGTGATCGTGTCGTCGATCGAGCACGAGTCCGTGCTCGCTCCCGCCGACTACCTGCACCGGTTCCACGGTGTCGCGGTGACGCACCTGCCGGTCGACCGCACGGGTCGCGTCAGCACCGACGACCTGCGCAGGGCGCTGCGCGAGGACACCGCGCTCGTCTCCGTCGACCAGGCGAACAACGAGATCGGCACGGTGCAGGACATCCCGGCGCTCCGGGCCGTGACCTCGGCGGCCGGAGTGCCGTTGCACGTCGACGCCGTGCAGTCGGCGGGTTGGCTTCCTCTGCGCGATCTCGGCGCGGACGCCGTCACCGTCGCCGGGCACAAGATCGGCGCGCCGCAGGGCATCGGGGTGCTGGCCGTTCGCGGGCGGGTCCCGATCGAGCCCCTGCTGCACGGCGGCGGACAGGAACGCGGACGCCGCTCCGGCACCGAGAACGTCGCCGGGGCCGTCGCCCTCGCCACGGCGCTCGAGCTCGCGGCCTCCGAGCAACGGGCCGTGCACGAGGCCGTCGGCGAAGCCACGACGCGGTTCATCGAGCGCGTCCTGACAGCCGTGCCGCAGGCCGCGCTCACCGGCCACCCGCACTCACGGCTGCCCGGGTCCGCCAGCTTCACGTTCGCCGGCGTGAACGGAGAGACCGTGCTGCTCGAACTGGAGCGCCGCGGCATCGTGTCGTCGAGCGGATCGGCATGCGCCGCCGACAGCGGCGAGCCCTCGCACGTGCTGCTCGCCTGCGGGTTCGACCCCGATCTCGCACAGACCGCCGTGCGCTTCACGTTCGGACGCGCCGCGTTGCCGCCGGGCGTTCCGGACCGACTGGCCGACGCGGTCGCGGATGCGGTGCGCGCGGCGGCAGGCACCTGACGTCCGGCCTCGACGGCGGGCACTCCGCGCGCTCGCTCTCGTCTGCTGTCGCGCGGTCGCGCCGTCGCCGCCGTCGCGCCGTCGCGCCGTCGCGCCGTCGCCGCAGAAGACCGAGACCCACCGCCGCGCTCTAGACTCGGCTGGGTGACCGCCTCCGCCCCGATCGTGACGATGATCGTCCCCGGTCGCGACATCGCCGCCTTCGCGCCGGCAGCCCTCGACTCCCTGCGAGCGCAGACCGAGCAGCGGTGGCGGGCCGTGCTCGTCGACGACGGGTCCCACGACGCGACAGCACACATCTTCGCGCAGGCCGCGGCGGACGATCGCCGGTTCCACGTGATCGCCCACGACGACTCCCGGGGCCTCGGGGCCGCCCGCAACACCGCGCTCGACGTCGTCGACACCCCGCTCGTCGGCTTCCTCGACGGCGACGACGAGCTCGCACCCTCGGCCCTCGAACGCCTGACCTCGACCCTCGCGGCGAGCGGCAGCGACCTCGTCGCCGGCGCCTACGTACGGTCGCGCTTCGACGGCGAGCGCTACGTCTCCGGTCGCGTGCAGCCGTGGGTGGCCGCGGCGACCGACCCCGAGCGCCTCGGCACGACGATCATCGAGCATCCTGCGGCGAGCGCGAACATCGTGGCCTGGTCGAAGGTGAGCCGCACCGAGCTGTGGCGCGACCTGCGGTTCCCCGAGGACGTCGCCTACGAGGATCAGGTCGTCGCACAACTGCTCTACACCCGAGCGCGAGCCTTCGACGTGATCCCCGACGCGGTCGTGCGCTGGCGCGTGCGCGCCGACGGCACCTCGATCACGCAGGGCAAGGACCGGATACCCGTGCTGCGCGACTACCTCGCTGCACTGCGCGGCGGCATCCGGGTGCTGCACGAGGCAGGAGCCCGCGCGGCCGTGACCGCTCGCCTCGACCTGATCCTCGCGATGGACCTGCCGCCGCTGCAGGAGATCGCCGCGCAGCATCCCGACCCCGAGTACCGGGCCCTGCTCGACGCCTTCGTCGCCGACCTGGAGTCGCTTCCCGAGTTCGCCGATGCGCGCCCCGATCCCACCCTCGTCGCCGGCCTTCGCTGGTGATGGCCGGCTCGACACCCGACCACGGAAGAGATCATGAACGACTACCTCGCCGACCTGTTCTCGCTGCACGGCCGCACGGCCGTCGTCACCGGCGGCAGTTCCGGCATCGGACGCGGCATCGCGACCGCGCTCGCCCGCGCCGGAGCGGCGACGGTGATCGTCGCCCGCGGCGAGGAGCGGATCGCGCGCACCGTGGCTGACCTGCAGGACGCCGGATGCCGTGCGGCCGGCGTCGTGGGCGATCTCGGCTCCCGCGACGGCATCCGGACTCTTGCGGAGGCCGCCGTGAAACCCTTCGGTGAGCCCGACATCCTCGTGAACTCCGCCGGCATCAACATCCGTCCGCCGTTCGCCGAGATCACCGAGGACGACTGGGACGCCACGATGACCGTGAACGCCCTCGCACCCTTCCTGCTCGGACAGCGCTACGCGACCGGCATGGCCGAGCGCGGGTACGGCAGGCTCATCCACATCAGCTCGCAGCAGGCCCATCGGGCGTTCGTGTCGAGCGGGGTGTACGGCGCGTCGAAGGGCGCGGTGGAGTCCCTGATGCGCTCGGAGGCGGAGGCGTGGGGCGGCTCCGGTGTGACGAGCAACACGCTCGTGCCGGGATTCGTGCTCACACCGCTCAACGCGCGTCTGCAGGAGGATCCCGCGCAGATCGCCGCGCTCGCCGAGCGGACCATGATCGGCCGCAACGGCCTTCCCGAGGACTTCGCCGCCGCGGCGGTGTTCCTCGCCGGGGCAGGGTCGGCCTACATCACGGGTCATTCGCTCTTCGTCGACGGGGGCCTGTCGGTCCACTGAGACGTGGTCCAGGCCGCCACCCGAGGGTGCTGCCCGGGCGCATCCATGGGTCCGTCAGTGCGGCTCGGGGTACACCCGGTCGTCGGCCGGCGGCGCATCGAGCAGCGGCACGGACGCCGTAAGGGTGGTCACCGCATCCTCGCCCGCGGAATCGTCGGGCGCTCGATCGGCGCGCCGTTCCGCAAGCGCGGCGCCGACGCCGCCTGTGACGGCCTGCTCGACCTCCGCCTCGGTGTCGAGCACGCGTGACGCGGCCACCTGCTGGGCGGCGAGCTCGGCGTAGAGGCCGCCGCGGGCCAGGAGCTCCGCGTGGGTGCCCGACTCGACGATCTGCCCCGCTTCGAGGACGTGGATGACGTCGGCCGACATCACCGTCGACAGCCGGTGCGCGATCGTGAGCGTCGTGCGCCCCTTCGCGGCCTCGTCGAGCGCCTCCTGGACGACGCGCTCCGACACGGTGTCGAGGGCGGAGGTCGCCTCGTCGAGCAGCAACACTGGCGGATCCTTCAGCAGAACCCGCGCGATCGCGATGCGCTGCTTCTCGCCACCGGAGAGGCGGTAGCCGCGCTCTCCCACGACGGTGTCGTAGCCCTGCTCGAAGCCCGCGATGATGTGGTGGATGTTGGCCGCCGTGCACGCGGCGATCATCTCGTCCTCGGTCGCCCCGGGCTTCGCGTAGAGCAGGTTCTCGCGGATCGTCGCGTGAAAGAGGTAGGTCTCCTGCGAGACGATGCCGACCTGGTCGATGATCGACTCCTGGGTGAGGGAGCGCACGTCGGCACCGGCGAAGAGCACCGCGCCGCCGTGCGCCTCGTAGAGCCTCGGCGCCAGGTAGAGGACGGTCGTCTTGCCCGCGCCCGACGGCCCGACGAAGGCGACGTGCTGCCCCGGCTCTGCCACGAAGGAGACCCCCTGCAGGGTGGGGCGCGCGTCCGCCGCCGCGTCGGGGTAGCGGAACACGACCTCGTCGAACTCGATCCGGCCGCGCGGACCGGGAGCCCTGGCCACGTCGATCGCGTCGGGGGCGTCCTGGATCTCGGGCACGAGATCCAGGTACTCGAAGATGCGGGCGAACAGCGCCGACGAGGTCTGCAGGTCGAGGGACACGCGCATCAGCCCCATGAGCGGCTGCAGGAGACGCGCCTGCACGGTGGTGAAGGCGACGATCGTGCCGGCGGTGATCGCGCCGGTGCCGCCGGCGATCAGGTATCCGGAGACGAGGTAGATGATCGCGGGGACACTGGCCATGATGACCTGCACGACAGCGAAGAAGCCCTGGCCGCTCATCGCCCGCCGCACCTGCAGGACGACCTGGTTGCGGTTCTCCGCCTGATAGCGGGCCGACTCGGTGCGCTGTCTGTTGAAGGCCTTCGACAGCAGCATCCCCGAGACGCTCAGCGTCTCCTGTGTGATCGAGGTCAGCTCCGAGAGCGACTCCTGCGTCTCGCCCGCGATGCGCGCCCGCACCTGACCGACCCGCCGCTGCACGATGATGAGGAACGGCATGAGTACGACGGCGATCAGCGTGAGCCGCCAGTCGATGAGGATCATGGCGACGAGCGACGCGATGACGGTGACCACGTTGCCGAGGATGCTGGTGACGGTGTTCGTGAGCACGCCGGAGACGCCGCCCACGTCGTTCTGCAACCGTGACTGGATCACGCCGGTCTTCGTGCGCGTGAAGAATCCGAGCTCCATCGCCTGCAGGTGCTCGAAGAGTCGCACGCGCAGATCACCCGTCACGCTGTTGCCCACGGTCGACGTGAGCCAGGTCTGGGCGACGCCGAGCACCGCCGAGAGGAGGAAGAGGCCGATCATGCCGCCCACGAGCCACCCGAGCAGCGACAGCTGCGGGCCGCCGCCGTCGACCGGGAAGAGCGCGTCGTCGAAGATGCGCTGCACCAGCAGGGGCGGGATGACGGCGATGCCCGCGCCCACCACCACGAGGGCGCCGGTCACAGCGATGCGCCAGCGGTACGGGCGGAACAGCGCGATCACGCGGCCGCCGAGCCCGTTGATGCGCGGCGCTTCGGCGTTCATGCGGCGCTGCGCCGCCTCGTCGACGCCGCGGAAGCCTCCGCCGCGCCCTCCCATACCGCCGCCCATGCTCATGTCGCCAGCGTAGTCAGCGCCGACGACACCGGGCCCGGATCGGCCGGCTCCGCTCTCCGCCGAGAGCGGATTCACCCAGATGCGGAATGGAATGTCCGAACCTGACGTTACGCTGAATGGTCACCGCGCACTCGCGCACCCTCCCTCTTCCGCGCCTAGGAGGCCGCCGCATGTCTGCCGTCGACACCGGTTCCATCACCACGCCCCCTCCCGCAGCGAGGGGCGAGATCGCGCGCAGCGACATGCGCGTCATCTGGCTGCTCCTCGTGGCCGCGTTCGTCGCCATCCTCAATGAGACGACGATGGGTATCGCGATCCCGCATCTCAACGCCGACCTCGGCATCCCGCCCGAGCTCGGCCAGTGGCTCACCAGCGCGTTCATGCTGACCATGGCCGTCGTGATCCCGACCACCGGTTTCATCCTGCAGCGCTTCACGACTCGGCAGGTGTTCATCGCCGCGATGACCGCGTTCTCGCTGGGAACCCTGGTCGCCCTGGTCGCACCCGGCTTCGCCGTGCTGCTGGCCGGCCGCGTGATCCAGGCTGCCGGTACCGGAATCATGATGCCGTTGCTGATGACCACGATCATGAACGTCGTCCCGCCGCAGTCGCGTGGCCGCATGATGGGGCGCGTCGGCCTCGTCATCTCCCTCGCTCCGGCGATCGGCCCGACCCTCGCGGGCGCCGTGCTCGAGACGCTGAACTGGCGAGCCCTGTTCGCCATCATCCTGCCGATTGCGCTCATCTCGCTCGTCATCGGCGTGAAGTGGATGACGAACCTCGGCGAGACGCGTGTCGTGCCGCTCGACGTGCTCTCGATCCCGCTCGCCGCGCTCGGCTTCGGCGGCATCGTCTTCGGCCTCAGCCAGTTCGGCGGCGAGGGCGGCTCGGGCGAGGCAGCCGGTATCACCGCGCTCGTCGTCGGCGCTGTCGCGCTCGGTCTCTTCGTGTGGCGTCAGCTCGTCCTGCAGCGCATCGACGACGCCCTGCTCGACCTTCGCGTCTTCCGCTCCGTGAACTTCACGTTCTCGGTCATCATCATGACGATCCTCGCGCTGTCGATGTTCGGCACCCTCACCCTGCTCCCGCAGTACCTGCAGAACGTCGCAGGTCTGAACGCGCTCGAGTCCGGCCTCATCCTGCTGCCGGGGTCGGTGCTGATGGGTCTGCTCGGTCCGGTCATGGGCCGCATCTACGATGCGAAGGGCACGCGGCCGCTGCTCATCCCGGGCACGATCCTGGTCTCAGCGTCGCTGTTCTTCTACTCGACGGTCGGCGAGCACACGGTCTTCTGGGTGCTCATCCTCGTTCAGGCCGCGATGTCGGTCGGCCTCGCGATGTCGTTCACGCCGCTGTTCTCCGCCTCGCTCGGCTCGCTCGACCGGTCGCTCTACTCCCACGGCTCCGCGGTGCTCAACACACTGCAGCAGGTGGGTGGCGCGGCCGGCGTCGCCCTGCTCACGGTGACGTACTCGTCGATCCTGCACGCGGGTGAGAACGAGGGTCTGACGACCGCCGTCGCCGGAGCGCCGGGCGCGCGCATGGCGTTCCTCATCGCAGCGATCATCTCCCTGGCCGCGGTCGTGCTCAGCGCGTTCGTGCGCAAGCCCGCCGAGGAGCCGTCCGGCTTCCACGGCGGTCACTGATCATCGATACCCACGATCGCCGAGACCCCCGCCTGCTGACGTCGCAGGCGGGGGTCTCGGCGATGGAGCGGGTTGCCGTCGGCAGAACGCGTGCGGGCCGGACTCGCTACTGCTTCTTGGGCGCCGGGAAGTGGCAGACGCCGCCGCTGCAGTAGCCGACGCTGTCGTCGGCGTCGTCCAGGAGGTTCAGGGCGCCGGGCAGCGGCGACAGCGCAGGGCGCTGCTCGTGCTCTGCGGGTTCCTGTGTGGTGGCCATCCCTCGATGGTACGCCTGCTGCGCACTGTCGGCGTCGTTCGCGCCCACGCGCCCCGTCGCCGACCGCATACCGGCCCGGCGGCTGTCAACCGCCAGCGAATCGACAGCCCTCTCCCCTAGCGTTGGAGCATGGTGACCCGACTCCTCGCCCGCCTCTATTGGGCGCTCAGCCGCTGGACCCTGACCGTCGAGGCGGTGCCCACCCGCCCGACCGTGCTGATCGGCGCACCGCACACCTCCAACTGGGACTTCGTGCTCATGCTCGCGATCGCGTGGCGCCTCCGCATCGATGTGCGCTGGCTGGGCAAGAGCAGCCTGTTCCGAGGGTGGCGGGGGCCGATCATGCGCCGCCTCGGCGGCATCCCCGTGGATCGCTCCGACCCCGCGCGCGTGGTCGGCGACGTGGTCGCGCGGGTGCATCAGGGCGAGGTGTTCGGTCTCGTCGTCACCCCCGACGGCACCCGTAGCGCGACGGGGTACTGGAAATCGGGCTTCTACCGGGTCGCCCGCGAGACCGGGATGCCGGTGACGCTCGGGTTCGTCGACCGCACCACGATGACCACCGGTCTCGGGCCGACCATCGAGCTGACCGGCGACGTCGGCGCCGACATGGACCGCATCCGCGCCTTCTACTCCGACAAGGCCGGCCTGCGCCCCGAACGCCGCCGTGAGCCGAGGCTTCGCGAAGAGCCCGGTCAGGCGCCCTTCTCTGTCTCCGACCGCGCGTAGTCGAGGTCGTCGTCGGTCAGCGTCTCCGCCATGCCGACGACCGCGCCGGTGAGTTCGCGGATCTCCTCACGGGCGATCTCACCCACGTGCGGCGCATGCTCGAAGACAGCGAGCCTCGCCTCGTCGGAGAGGTCGTTCCACCACTCCCTGATCGGCGGCAGAGTCATCGGCGGTCTCCTTCCACGGGTGCGCCTTCGACAGCCGGGTCAAGAGTCTGGACACCGCGAATCTCATACCGGAAGACTGTCGCCATGAACCCGGAAGACCGCCCGCTGCACCCGATCGAACGCGATGACCGCAGGGACGGTCGGGACGAGACGGCCAACGAGCGCGCCGACCGCAACTGGGATGAGCTCCTCCAGGAGTTGCGGGTCATGCAGACGGGTACGCAGATCCTCACCGGCTTCCTCCTCGCCGTCGCGTTCCAACCTCGTTTCGAGGACCTGGATGCCTTCCAGCGCGACGTGTACGTCGTGCTCGTCGGCCTGGCCGCCCTGGCGACCATCCTCGCACTCGCACCCGTCGGGATGCACAGGGCCCTCTTCGGGCGCCAGCGCAAGCCGCAGCTCGTGCGGATGGCCGCGCGCATCGTGCGGATCGATCTGATCGTCATCGCCGCGCTCACGGTCGGCGTCACGACGCTCATCATCGATTTCACCGTCAACCGCACGGCCGGTCTCATCGCGCTCATCGCGTCGGTCGTGGTCATCGCCGCCCTGTGGGTCGCGATGCCGACGCTCGTGCGACGGGCTCGGAACGACATCCGCGAGGGATGAGTCCGAGCCCGTCGCACGGTGATGTGGGTCGCGTCAGCTGCCCGCGGGCGTGCGGTTCTCCGCGCTGACCATCCACGCGAACTGCTCGAGGCTCTCGAGCACGGCGTGCAGAATGTCGGCCGAGGTGGGGTCCTCCTCGTCGACGGCGTCGTGCACATCGCGCATGGTGCCGATGGCGGCCTCCAGGCGTGCGGTGATGAGGTCGATCGTGTCCTCGGTCGACACCTCGCCCATGGGGAAGGCCGGAAGGGAGGTCGTCTCCGCGATCGTGTCGGTGCGCCCGTCGGGAACGGCGTGCAGCGCGCGCATGCGCTCGGCGACCGTGTCGCTGAACGTGCGGGCGGCGTCGATGATCTCGTCGAGCTGGCGGTGGGTGTCGCGGAAGTTGCGTCCGACGACGTTCCAGTGCGCCTGCTTGCCCTGCAGCGACAGCTCGATCAAGTCGACCAGCACGGTCTGCAGGTTCGCCGCGAGCGTGGGCGACGCGGTGAATCCCTTCTCCGCGTTCTGACGACGGGTGGTCTTCGCACCGCGCTTGTTCGTCGTGGTGCCTGTGGTGCTCTTCTTCTCAGCCATGTGTGTCCTCCTGGCGGCGACGATAGCCCGATACACCGCCGGGATCGAGGGGGTTGACACCCGCTCCCCGCACCGCCGATGGTGGCGTGCGGAGGGCACGAATGACAGACACGAAGGACCAGATCGAGATCGCACCGCTCCGCGCCGAGGATGCCGGGGAGGTGATGACTCTGCAGCGCGCCGCGTTCGTCTCGGAAGCACAGATCTACGGCAGCGCCGACATGCCGCCGCTGACGCAGACGCTGGCCGAGGTCGAGGCGGAGCTGCGCTCCGGGTCGGGCCTCGGCGCGCGGATCGGCGGTCGGCTGGTCGGGGCGATCCGCTTCGCGGAGGACGAGCGGATGCTGTTGATCGGCCGAATCGCGATCGCGCCCGACATGCAGGGAGAGGGCATCGGTCGAACGCTGCTGTCGGCCGCCGAGGAAGCGTCGTCGGCAGAGACCGCCGAGCTGTTCACGGGCAGCCTGAGCGAGGCGAACATCCGCCTGTACGAGGCGTGCGGGTATGTCGAGAGCGCCCGCATCCCGCAGGGCGACGGCACCGACCAGGTGTTCCTGCGCAAACCTCTGCATCCGGTGGGAGAACCCTCCAAACCGGGCGCGTCGGGTTGATCCTGCCGGCGGGGTTCGGCATCGTGGCCCGGACACGTCGCGACCGCCTCGTGTCCGCTACCGGAAGGAGAGTCTCGTGCTCACCCTCACCGACAACGCAACCGCCATCGTCAACACCCTCGTCAGCCGTCAGACCGACGCCGCAGACGCCGGGCTCCGCATCCACTCGACGCCCGATCCCGGCCCCGACGGCGGCGCCCGCCTCGCGGTTCTCGTCGCACCCGATCCGGAGCCGGCCGACCAGGTCGTCGAGGTCTCGGGCACCCGTCTCTTCCTCGACGAGACCGCTGCGGCCGCGCTCGACGACAAGGTGCTCGACGCGGGCGTCGACGACGAGGGCGCGGTGTCCTTCGCCGTGCTCAGCCAGGTCGCCTGACCTCACCGGCTCATCACGGATGCCGCGGCTCGACGAGCCGCGGCATCCGTGCGTCCGGGGCGCGGCGCACCCGACGGGCACGTCGCGTAGGTTGGGAGGAGACCGAGCACCGCCGAGGAGGCGAACCCGAATGAAGATCGCGCTGCTGCGCCGTTACGTGGTGCTCGCCGAGACGCTGCACTTCCCCCGGGCGGCCGAACAGCTTGGCATCCCCCTGGCTTCGCTGTACACGTCGCTCGACAAGCTCGAAGCAGAGGTCGGGCACACACTCGTGAACCGTGAGGGCACTCCGCGGCTCACGAACGTCGGCACCCTGTTCCTCGCCGAGGCGCAGGCCGCGGTCGCCGCTGCTCCCCCGCCCGCACCGAAGACCGTGGCGCCGGCCGGCGGCAAGGCGAAGGCGTCGAAGGGCAAGGGACGCGCCCCGATCGTCAAGGGACAGCCCAAGCCCTACAAGAAGCGTCAGGGCCGCTGAGCGTCAGGGCCGCTGAGCGTCAGCGCTCGACGACTCGTCCGTCCTCGACCAGCCACCGGCGTGTGGTCTGCACCGCGTCGAGCATGCGCCGATCGTGCGTGACGAGCAGCAGCGTGCCGGTGTAGCTTTCCAGCGCCTGCTCGAGCTGCTCGATCGCGGGCAGGTCGAGGTGGCTGGTGGGCTCGTCGAGCACGAGCAGGTTCACGCCGCGCGCCTGCAGGAGGGCGAGAGCTGCACGGGTGCGTTCGCCCGGAGACAGCTCGTCGACGGAGCGGGTGACGTGGTCGGCTTTGAGCCCGAACTTCGCGAGCAGGGTCCGTGCCTCGGCGGACGACATCTCGGGCACCACCGACTCGAAGGCGTCGGCCAGGGCGGCAGGTCCGCGCAGCAGTGACCGCGCCTGATCAATCTCGCCGATCTGCACGCTGGCGCCCATGCTGGCGGATCCCTCGTTCGGGCTCTGACGGCCGAGCAGCCCGCGCAGCAGTGTCGACTTCCCGGCGCCGTTCGGCCCGGTGATGCCGATGCGATCGCCGGCGTCGACCTGCAGCGAGACGGGCCCCAGCGTGAAATCGCCCTGGTGGAACACCGCGCCGCTCAGGGTCGAGACGACCGTGCTCGACCGCGGAGCCGACCCGATGGTGAACTCCAGCTGCCACTCCTTGCGCGGCTCCTCCACCTCTTCCAGGCGAGCGATGCGGCTCTCCATCTGACGCACCTTCTGCGCCTGCTTCTCGCTGGACTCCATCGACGCCTTGCGCTGCAGCTTGTCGTTGTCGGGCGACTTCTTCATCGCGTTGCGCACACCCTGGCTCGACCACTCCCGCTGGGTGCGGGCGCGGGCGACGAGGTCGGCCTTCTTCTCGGCGAACTCGTCGTACTTCTCCCTCAGGTGCCGCTTCAGCACGGTGCGCTCCTCCAGGTAGGCGTCGTATCCGCCGCCGTACAGCCGGTGCGTGTGCTGGGCGAGGTCGAGCTCCAGCACGCGGGTGACGCTCCGAGCGAGGAACTCGCGGTCGTGGCTGACGAGCACCACTCCCCCGCGGAGGCCCCGGACGAACGATTCCAGTCGATCGAGGCCGTCGAGGTCGAGGTCGTTGGTGGGCTCGTCGAGGAACACGACGTCGAAGCGTGAGAGCAGGAGCGCGGCGAGTCCCACTCGCGCCGCCTGCCCGCCGGACAGGGCCGACATGAGGGTGTGCTCGTCGACCCGCCCTCCACTCGGGAGCCCGAGGTCGGCGAGCACGGGCGGGATCCGTTCGTCGAGGTCGGCGGCTCCGCTGGCGAGCCAGCGCTCCAGCGCCGTCGAGTACGTGTCGGCCGGGTCGGTGGCGGCCGGTGCGAGGCTCGGATCTCCGAGCGCCGCGGCCGCGGCATCCATCTCCCTGGTGGCATCGGCGCAGCCCGTGCGGCGAGCGATGTACTCGGCGACCGTCTCACCGGGCACACGCTCGTGCTCCTGGGGCAGCCAGCCGACAAACGCATCGGCCGGCGCGAGCGAGACCGTACCGTCCATGGGTGCATCGACGCCCGCGAGCAGCCTCAGCAGCGTCGACTTGCCCGCACCATTCGCACCCACGACTCCCACGACATCGCCGGAAGCGACGGTCAGGTCGACCCCCTCGAAGAGGATGCGGTGGCCGTGGCCTCCGGCAAGGTTCTGAGCGACGAGAGTGGCGGTCATCAGACCATCCTCTCAGCCGCCGTCCTCTCCCTCCGCGCGCGACTTCAGGTCGAACCCGTCAGTCCCAGTCGAGGTACTCCTCGATGATCACGCCGGTCTCGATCGGGTGATGCATGGGGAAAAGGTGGTCGCCGGTGATGGTCTTGATGCTGGAGCGGTCGGGCACGCTCGCCTGCAGCGCTTCGGCGTTCGCGGGCGGGGTGTCGGTGTCTTCCGTGCCCTGCACGATCAGCACGGGGATCGCCGACGCGACGGGGATGTCGACGTCCTCCACGCCGAGCAGCAGCAGGCCGTTCGCGCGGTCGGTGTGAGCGGCGACGAGGGCGCGGGCGATCGTGCCGCCGAACCCGTGACCGCCGACCCAGGTGTCGTCGATGCCGACGTGGTCGATCACGGCGACGGCATCCTCGACGCGCTCCTCGAGAGTCGCGTCACCTGCACGGTGTCCGATGCGCAGCACGTGAAAGCCTGCCTCTTCGGCGAGGTAGTGCGCGGCGACACCCAGCACGTCGGCGGCGAGCCCCTGCTCCTGGATGAGGACCAGCTTGACCGGACCGTCGCCCTCGTCGGCGAACGGGATCGCGCGGCCGTCGGGCTCGAAGATCTGGGTGTCGGTCATGGGCGTGGTTCTCCTCGTGCCGTCTCAGTGGGTGACGAGGGGCTCGCGGCGACGCGCTCGTCCGTCGCCGTCATCCCTCGTCCTCCAGCGTATCCCGCTCACTCGCGCAGAGCGGATCTCCCTCGACGTGCGATCTCCTGCCAGAGGTGAGCGACCGTGGCGGCGCCCTGCAGCAGCATCCTCACGTCCACGCTCTCGTCGCTGGCGTGCCAGTGATCTTCGGGCAGGCCCGTGCCGAGGAACGAGACGGGCGCGCCGAGCTCGCGAGAGAGCAGCTCCGCGGGTCCGCCCCCGGCGTTGCCCATGCGGCCACGGACCTCCGTCCCGTACCCCCGCGCGAGGGCGAGTTCGAGAGCGTCGAGCATCGCACCGCGTGGGGCGGTGTACGGCTCTTGCGCGATGCGCTCGTCGACCGTCAGCTCGTACGCGGCTCCGACGGGCATCGCCGCGGCGACGTACTCTCGGAGGCGATCCGCGACGTCGTGGTTGCTTTGATCGGGAACAGTGCGGATGCTGAGTGAAGCCGTCGCCTCCCGCGGGATGACCGAGCGCTCGATGCCCGTCGGATCCCCTGCGAGCAGGGAGATCACCTCGATGGCCGGTCGCACCCAGAGTCGTTCGGGAACGGTGTAGCCCGCCTCGCCCATGACCACTCCCGTCTCGGTGCGCTCGAGCCAGATGTCTTCATCGAACGGGAGCTCGCCCAGCTCCCGACGTCGCTCCGGAGATACGGCGGCGACGCCGTCATAGAAGCCGGGGATGGCGATTCGGTCTGTCTCGTCGTGCATGCCCGCGAGGATGCGCGCCAGGACCAGCGACGGATTCAGGGTGACCCCTGATGCGACCCCGCTGTGCACGTCGCGTTCGGGTCCCATCACGGTCAGCGTGGCTGTGAGGGTGCCGCGCATCGAGGTCACGGGAGCCGGCGCATCATCGCGCCACTGGATCGTGTCGGAGAAGACGATCGCGTCGCAGCCCAACCGGTCGCGGTGCTCACGCAGCAGTGCTTCGAGGTTCGGCGAGCCGATCTCCTCCTCGCCGTCGACGAGGAGTTTCACGTTCAGAGGCAGCTCGCCGCAGGCGTCGAACGCCCGCAGGCCCCAGATGTGCGCGAGCACCTGCCCCTTCGCGTCGGACGCCCCGCGTCCATAGAGACGTCCGTCGCGGAGCACGGCGGTGAACGGCTCGGTCTCGCTCCACTCCTCCGGCTTCGCGTGCCGCACGTCGTGATGGCTGTAGACGAGGATCGTCGGCGCCTCGGGGTCGACCAGTCTCTCGCCGAACACCGCGACGGAATCCCCCGTCGGCAGCAACGTCGTCTCGAGCCCGGCGTCACGCATCTCGCCCGCGATCCAGTGCGCCGAGCGCGTCATGTCCATCCGACGGTCGGGGTCGGCAGACACCGACGGGATAGCGACCCAGGCGGAGAGCCGATCGACGATGTCGCCTGCGGCATCCTCCAGGTACGGAGCGAACCCGTCGCTGGCCCAATCGTCTGCCGCGCGCGGTTCCGTGTCGTCCATGCGGCCACCCTGGCCCTCTGCCGTTCCCCGCGTTTCGGGCTTGACGCGGGCCGGCGGACCCCGCTACAGGACCACGGAGAAGCAGTCGACGGGCGGGCGCGCGATTGTCGCAGGGATGGGCCGATCTGGAAACCCCCCTCGTGATCCGCAGTCCCGAGCGTTGCATGGCCAGTCCACCGACAGACGATCAGAAAGGCGCACCATGTTCTTCCACCGACAGGAGCTCCAGTTCTCCGCGACACCCGAGGCACCGGATGCCGTCTACGCGCGAAAGCTGCAGGAGGTGCTCGGCGGACAGTACGGCGAGATCACCGTCGCGCTGCAGTACCAGTTCCAGGCCTGGAACATGCACATCCCCGGCAAGTACCGCGATCTGGTGTTCGGCATCGGCGCCGAGGAGATGGGGCACGTCGAGATGCTTGCCGTCATGATCGCGCAGCTGCTCGAGAAGGCGCCGCTGGGTATCACAGAGGATGCCGTGCAGGACGACCCGACCGTGGCCGCGATCGTCGGCGGGACCGACGTGCAGCAGGGCATCGTCGCGGGCGCCGGGGCTCGGCCTGTGGACAGCAACGGCAACCCGTGGCAGGGCTCGTACATCACGTCGAGCGGCAATCTGCTCGCCGACTTCATGGCCAACGCCAACGCCGAGATGCAGGGCCGAGTGCAGGTCGCGCGGCTGTACCACATGACCGATGACCACGGCATCCGGGACATGCTCGGCTTCCTGCTCGCCCGCGACACGATGCACCAGAACCAGTGGCTCGCCGCGGTCGAGGAGCTCAAGGCTGAGGGAGCGGAGGAGCTGCCCGTGCCCAGTAACTTCCCGCTGAACAAGGAGCACCGCGAGGTCTCGTACCAGTACCTCAACTTCAGCGACGGAGCGACGGCCGCCGAGGGGTCCTGGGCGAGCGGACCGACGCCGGACGGCAAGGGCGAGTTCAGCTACCACGACGGCCCGACGACGACGGCGGTCATGCCGCCGCCCACCCGTCCCGACGCGCGGTTCTACGGCACGACAGACATGCCGAACGTCGTCGAGAAGGTCGCCGGCGCCGCCCAGGACGCGATGAACAAGGAGTGACGCGAGGACATCCGGGATGCTCGTGCTCCCTCTTGGTCGGACACGGATCCGGCCGAGAGGGCATGGGCGTGTCAGTTGTTGAAGCGGAACTCCACGACGTCGCCGTCCTGCATGACGTAGTCCTTGCCCTCGAGGCGGGCCTTGCCCTTGGCACGCGCCTCGACGACGGACCCCGTCTCGACGAGGTCGTCGAACGAGACGATCTCCGCCTTGATGAACCCCTTCTCGAAGTCGGTGTGGATGACTCCGGCGGCCTGCGGTGCCTTCGACCCCTTGGGGATCGTCCAGGCACGCGCCTCCTTGGGACCGGCCGTCAGGTACGTCTGCAGGCCGAGCGTGTCGAACCCGATGCGGGCGAGCTGGTCGAGGCCGGACTCGTCCTGGCCGGTCGAGGCGAGCAGCTCCGCGGCGTCCTCGGGATCGAGGTCCTTGAGCTCCGACTCGATCTTCGCATCGAGGAAGATCGCCTTCGCGGGAGCGACGAGCGCGGCCAGCTCCTCCTTGCGGGCGGTGTCGGTGAGCACGCCCTCGTCGACGTTGAACACGAAGATGACCGGCTTCGAGGTGAGGAGTCCGAGCTCGCGGATCGGACTCAGGTCCAGTCCACTGGTGGAGAGCAGGACGCCGCGCTCCAGAGCATCCTTCGCGGCCTTCGCCGTCTCGAGCACGACGGGCTCGATCTTCTTGCCCCGAACTTCCTTCTCGTACCGTGTGATCGCCCGGTCGACGGTCTCGAGGTCGGCGAGCATGAGCTCGGCGTTGATGGTCTCCATGTCGGATGCGGGGTTCACGGCCCCGTCGACGTGCACGACGTCGTCGTCGGCGAAGCCGCGGACGACCTGCGCGATCGCGTCGGCCTCGCGGATGTTCGCGAGGAACTTGTTGCCCAGGCCCTCGCCCTCGCTCGCACCGCGCACGATGCCGGCGATGTCGACGAACGACACCGCCGCGGGAAGGATGCGCTCGCTGTGGAAGATCTCGGCGAGCTTGTCGAGGCGCGTGTCGGGCAGGTTCACCACGCCGACGTTCGGCTCGATCGTCGCGAACGGATAGTTCGCCGCGAGCACGTCGTTCTTGGTCAGGGCGTTGAAGAGGGTGGACTTGCCGACGTTGGGCAGGCCGACGATACCGATAGTGAGAGCCACGGGGTACGAGTCTACCCGCCGCCCGGACTCCGCCCGTCAGCTCTTGCGGCTGCGGAAGGCCCTCGTCACATACGGCAGGTCGATCGTCGCGTCGCCGTCGAGACCGAGCTCCTCGAACAGCGCCTCCATGTCGTGCCGGATGCGCAGCTTCTCGTCGTCCGACGCGGTGATGATGTAGCTGCGGGATGCGGCCATCCGGTGCAGCAGCTCCCGCGTGATCGGACGCACCCACTCCCACGACTGCTCCTCGAGCGCGCCCATCGGCGGCGCGACCTCGGGTCCCCCTTCTGCGAGCATGACCTCGGCGTGGCTGCCGTGCATGATCGCGGTGAGGCGGCACACCCAGTCGACGCGTTCGTCGCGGATGTTCCAGATCAGTCCGAGCACGCCCCCGTCGCGCAGCACACGCCCGATCTCCGCCGAGCCGCGCACCGGATCGACCCAGTGCCACGCCTGGCCGAGCACGACGGCGTCGAGACTGGCGTCCGGGAGGGGCAGCCTCTCGGCGGTTCCGAGGAACGTCGGCACCCCGGGGATCGCTCCGCGCAATGTGGCGAGCATCTCGGCATCCGGATCCACGGCGACGATCTCGGCATCGGGCGCCTTGGCGAGGACGCGCGTGAGCTTGCCGGTCCCGGCGCCGACATCGGCGATGCGGCGCGAGTCGGCGGGCAGCGGCTCCAGCATCCAGGCCACGGCCTCGAACGGGTAGTCGGGGCGACCGAGCTCGTAGTTGTGCGCCTCGGCACCGAAGGATGTCGACAGTCCATCGCTCATGTCGCCAGCCTACGGCGCGTCCTCCTCGCGGCCCGAGCACCGCGGGAGAGAGTGGAGTCGTGCCCCTGGACTTCACCGCGATCGACTTCGAGACGGCGAACTCCAGCCCCGCCTCCGCGTGCTCCGTCGGACTCGTGCGCGTCCGCGACGGCCGGGTCGTCGCCACGGCCGGATGGCTGATCCGCCCGCCCGTGGGACATGACGAGTTCCAGGAATGGAACGTGCGGATCCACGGGATCCGTGCGCAGGACGTGGTCTCGGCCGCGTCCTGGATCGATCAGTTCGCCGCACTGTGCGACTTCGCCGGTTCCGACGTGCTCGTGGCGCACAACGCCGGCTTCGACCTCAACGTCCTCCGGCGAGCATCGGAGGCCACGGGCCTCGACTGCCCTCCCTATCGATCCCTCTGCAGCCTGCAGGTGGCCAGGAAGGTCTACGACCTCGAGTCGTATCGACTTCCGAAAGCCGCCGAGGCGGCCGGTTTCACCGGTTTCTCCCACCACGACGCCCTCGCGGATGCACTGGCCTGCGCGCACATCGTGATGGATGCCGCGCAGCGCCTGGCCGCGCCCGACGTGTTCGCCCTCGCCGAGGCTCTCAGCCTGCGGGTGACGACTCCTCGCGCACCGCAGCCGCGCCCCGCCGAGACGCTCGTCGCCGCGCAGGACCTCGCGGTCGCCTGACGCCTGCCCCTCGGGCCGCCCGATCGCCGGGTCGTTCCGGGGAATGTCGGAGGCCGCGGGCACCATGGAGCCATGGATCCTCTCACGATCGTTCTCCTGCTCGTGGCGCTGCTGCTCGGCGCCGCAGGAGGATGGGTGCTTCGCGCCGGACGCGGCGGTGTCGACCTCGCGCGCGCCGAGGCCGAGCTCGCCGCCCTGCGTGACGACCGCGACCGGCAGTACGACCTGTATCGCGATGCCGTCGAGCACTCGCGTTCGGCGCAACGGGCCGAGGCCGAGCGCGTGCAGCAGCAGAACGCCGTTCTCACGGCCCTTGCACCGGTGCGCGAGAGTCTGCGACAGATGCAGACGAAGGTGTCGGCCATGGAGCAGGAGCGCCATGAGCAGTTCGGTTCGCTGGCCGAGCAGCTGCGTCGCGCTCAGGAGTCCGATGAGGCCCTGCGCGCGACGACCGAGTCGCTCGCCGGCGCGCTCCGCTCGACCGCCACGCGCGGCGTCTGGGGCGAGACCCAGCTGCGGCGCGTCGTCGAGGCAGCCGGACTCACGCGGCACGTCGACTTCGACCTGCAGACGACGATCGCCTCCGATCACGGCCAGGGGCGGCCGGACATGGTGATCCGTCTGGCCGGTGGCGCATCGATCCCGGTGGATGCCAAGGTCCCCCTCGATGCTTTCCTCGAAGCGTCCGCGCTCCCGATCGGCGATGCCCACGAGACGCAGCGGCGCGCGCACATGCAGAAGCACGTCAAGGCAGTGCGCGCTCACATCGACGCACTCGCCAAGAAGGCGTACTGGTCGGGCCTCGAGTCGGGCCCCGAGTTCGTGATCTGCTTCCTGCCCAGTGAGTCCCTCTTGTCGGCCGCCATCGACGAGGACCCGACGCTGCTCGACTACGCCTTCGGCCGCCGCGTCGCGCTCGCCTCGCCGGTGAACCTGTGGGCAGTGCTCAAGACGGTCGCCTACACCTGGACTCAGCAGGAGGTCTCGACCGAGGCACGCGCCCTACTCGCTCTGGGCACGCAGCTGTACGACCGCCTCGGGGTGCTCGCCGGGCATGCCGATGATCTGCGTCGCGCGCTGGAACGCACTGTCGAGAGCTACAACCGCTTCGCCGGCTCACTCGAGAGCCGGGTACTCGTGACCGCGCGTCAGTTCCCCGGCATCGACACGACCGGGCTGGCAGAGTCGCCGAAGGGCGTGACGACGCAGACGCGGCGATTCACAGCGCCGGAGCTGGTCGGCAACGGCGACCCCGTCGACGATTCGCTGTTCGCGGACGTGGGTGAGGTGCGTTCGCGCCTGGAAGGGAGTGGCGACCGGGGCAGGGACTGATTCCCGGGTTCGGGGCGCCCGGGTCAGGCGACGCCGGGGACGCCGCTCATGAGAAGGATGACGAGACCGCTCGTGACCACGAACGCACCGATCATCCACCAGGAGCTGAGCTCGTGGCCCTCGTCACGGCGCTTGCGGAACAGCACGTCCGCTCGACGCGCAGGATCGGTGACGACCGGCGACGGCGCTCCGGGAGGCGTTGCCGCAGGGGCGGCGGCTCCCGGTGCCGAGATCTCGTCGACGTTCACACGCAGGATGCGACCTGTGTTGGTGGTGACGATCTTCGTCCGCGCGGCCTGAGAACCACTCGTCTGCTGCGTTGCCATCTGTTCGCCCTCCTGTGCCTGCGGTGCCTGGCGGCTCCGTCGACGGCGACAAACCCAGGGTCAATTGTGACACGACCCTGCAGGAAAGCTCGGCGCCGGGTCGCCGTGAGGGCATACCGGCTCGGTAACGATGCCGCGACGACGCGGCGGCGATCAGGTCAGAGCCACTTCGAGACGAGGTGCTCCGAAGCGATCCGGCGAAGCGTCCCCGAGGCGCCACGCAGCACGACACTCTCGGTGTAGATGTACCCGTGCTCGCGTCGAACACCCGCGACGAGCTGGCCGTCGGTGACGCCCGTCGCCACGAAGATCGTGTTGTCCCCGCGCACGAGATCGTCGGCCTCGTACACCTTGTCCATGTCGAGACCGGCGTCGATTCCGCGCTGGCGCTCGTCGTCATCGCGGGGCCACAGACGGCCCTGGATGTGCCCGCCGAGAGCCTTGATCGCACAGGCCGTGACGATGCCCTCCGGGCTGCCTCCGACGCCGACGCACATGTCGGTCCGCGCGGCGTGTCGCGCGGCGTTGATACCGCCGGCCACATCGCCGTCGCTCATCAGGCGGGTGCCGGCTCCGGCATCCCTGATCTCCTGGATGAGCTTCTCGTGGCGGGGCCGGTTCAGCACCGAGACCACGATCTCGTCCACCGGCTTGCCCAGCGCTCCGGCGAGCTTGCGGATGTTCTCGCCGATCGGAAGGCGGATGTCGACGACGCCCACACCCGCCGGGCCCGTGACCAGCTTGTCCATGTAGAAGACGCTCGAGGCGTCGAGCATCGAGCCCCGGTCCGAGACCGCGATCACCGAGAGCGCGTTCTGACGTCCGGCGGCGGTCAGCGAGGTCCCGTCGATCGGGTCGACGGCGATGTCGCACTCGGGACCCGTGCCGGTGCCGACGACCTCGCCGTTGAACAGCATCGGGGCGTTGTCCTTCTCCCCCTCGCCGATCACGACCCGGCCCTGGAACGCGACCGTTCCGAGGAACGCGCGCATCGCGTCGACCGCCGCGCCGTCCGCCGCCTCCTTGGCGCCGCGCCCGATGAAGGGAACGGCTCGGATGGCCGCCGCCTCTGTCGCACGCACCAGCTCCATTGCGAGGTTCCGGTCGGGACGCAGGGGGCTCAGATCGGCCGTCAGACTCACCATGCGGTCAGCCTAGCCACGGAACACGGTTCACACCGCCGTTTTCACCCCTCGGCGACCGAAGGAATCGGAGTTCTTAACACCATGGCAGGGAGCGCCCGTGGGTGGGGTTCCCTCGACGGTATCCGGACACCGACCCCGATAGAGTGACAGCTGTCCCGGCTTCACCTATCGCAGGAGTTCTCATGCCCGTCGCCACCCCGGATCAGTACGCCGAAATGCTCGACCGCGCGAAGGCCGGCGGCTTCGCGTATCCCGCCTTCAACGTCTCCAGCTCGCAGACGATCAACTCCGTCCTGCAGGGCCTGACCGAGGCCGGCTCCGACGGCATCATCCAGGTCACCACGGGTGGCGCCGACTACTTCGCCGGCCACACGGTCAAGGCTCGCGCGACCGGCGCCCTCGCCTTCGCGCGCTACGCGACCGAGGTCGCCAAGAACTATCCCGTCACCGTGGCGCTGCACACCGACCACTGCCCGAAGGACGCCCTCGCCGGCTTCGTCGAGCCGCTCATCGCGGCATCAGAGGAAGAGGTCAAGGCCGGCCGCAACCCGATCTTCCAGTCGCACATGTGGGACGGCTCCGCCGTGCCGCTCGCCGAGAACATCGAGATCGCGAAGGACCTGCTCCCCCGCATGAAGGCGATCAACGCGATCCTCGAGGTCGAGATCGGCGTCGTCGGCGGCGAGGAGGACGGCGTTGCGCACGAGGGCTCCAACGAGGCGCTCTACACGACCTTCGCCGACGTCGACCAGGCCGTGCAGGCTCTCGGACTCGGCGAGCAGGGCCGCTACATCGCGGCGCTCACGTTCGGAAACGTCCACGGGGTCTACAAGCCGGGTGGCGTGAAGCTGCGTCCGGAGCTCCTGGGCGAGATCCAGGAGCAGGTCGCCGCGAAGTACGGCACGGGCCCCAAGCCGCTCGACCTCGTCTTCCACGGCGGCTCCGGCTCGACCGACGACGAGATCGCCCTCGCGGTCGCCAACGGCGTCATCAAGATGAACATCGACACCGACACGCAGTACGCGTACACGCGTGCGATCGCCGACTACATGTTCAAGAACTACGACGGCGTCCTGAAGGTCGACGGCGAGGTCGGCAACAAGAAGCAGTACGACCCCCGGGCGTGGGGCAAGATCGCCGAGACCGCGATGGCGGCCCGCGTGGTCGAGTCGACCCGTCAGCTCGGCTCGTACGGGCAGTCGCAGAGCTGACCCACCGCTGACAGACGGATGCCCCCGGCCGACTCGGCCGGGGGCATCCGTGCGTCCAGGGCTGGATCAGCGAGCGGTGGTGCTCATGATGTAGTCCACGAATGCGGGATCGCCCATCATCGGGATCGCCGCGCAGATCGACGTGAGCAGCAGCGTGATCGCCGCTCCGACGATGGGGACCCACCAGCTGAGGCGCCTGCTGCGCAACCGGCGGAGCGAGACGGCCACGGTCACAGACCATCCGACGACGAGCACGATCGCCGCGATGGTGCCCCACACACGCCCCTGCGCGATGTTGGTGAACTCGCCGTCGACGCCGACGATCTTCATCACCTCGTTCATCGCGGTCGGGAAGTCGAGGTAGGAGATCGCGGTCAGCACGACGTTGATGAGGCCGTACGCGAGCAGCGCGATCGTGACGAACCGGTCGACGGGGTTCGTCCGCCGAACGGGCAGTTCCGTCTCGGCCGCAGCCGGAGGGGCGGCGACGGCGGCATCCGGCATCTGGTCGAGCGGAGGCAGGCCCGCCGCTCTGCGCTGCTCCTCGGGAGTGGCGAGCTCCCCGTACTGCGGCCGCTGGTCGGTCATCCCGTCATGCTATCCGGGCCGCCTCGGAACGACTCTCAGCGGAAGTCCCCGGACACGATGACGGCCCCGGAGGCTTGGGGAATCCTCGGGGCCGCGGACGGCGGATGCTGGGGACACCTGCCGTCCTGGTGGTAGATGGAACGCTGGGGACGTTCGCACACCAGTAGCCTCGTTTGCACAGACGGCTACACCTTGATGATAGGAGCGGCCCGGGGTGATCCACCATGGCTATTTCTTCAGATAGTGAAACAACGTCAGATCGAGAAGTCGAGAACGCTCTCGCTGTCGGACAGGACCTCGGCCCCCAGCTGCAGGGACAGCCGCCGCGCCGTCTGCTGCATCCTCATCACGAGCCTCCGGTCGACGACGTGCTCGGACGGCAGGGAGATCGCGAGCGAAGCCACCACGTGCGGTGCGATCACCGGCACGGCCACGCAGGTGTTGCCGATCGCGTACTCCTCCTGGTCGACGGCGAAGCCTGGGGAGTGCTCGAGCTGGGTGAGCAGGGTGCGACGATCGCTGATCGTGCGCGGGGTCAGCTCCTCGAGACGGTGCCGAGAGAGATAGTCGAGCCGCTCATCGTCGGAGAGATCGGCGAGGATCTGCTTTCCGAGCGCGGTCGCGTGCGCGCTGGCGTCGAGGCCGACCCAGAGCTCGATGCGCGGATTCCGCACGGCATCCACGATGTCGACGAGGTGCATCTCACCGTCGTGGTACCGGGACAGGTAGGCCGTCGCGCCGACCTCGTCGGTGACCGTGCGGAGTGCCGCCCGTACGCGTGCCAGGAAGACTCCACGAGCGTCGGTCTCCGACTGGAAGGCCGGGAAGCGCGTCCCCAGCACCAGCCCGTCGGGCTCGCTCGTCAGATATCCCTCGTGGATCAGGGTGCGCACGAGGTTGTAGGTCGTGCCGGTGGTGAGCCCGGTGACGGCGGAGAGCGTCTTCACCGGCATCGGCCGAGGCGAGTTGGCGACGATGTCGACCAGACGCAGCGCGCGCTGCACCGACCCGATGAGGGTCGGCTCCGCCTCGGGGGCGTTCACCGCTATGCGCCTCCGCCGGACGCGCGACCTCCCAGAGCCCGCGAGTCGCGCTGACCCGAGGCATCCTGTCGCAGTTCCTTGGGCAGCGAGAACATGAGGTCCTCCTCCGCCGTCTTCACCTCTTCGACGTCGCGGTAGCCTGCGCCGTCGAGGGCGTCCAGCACCTCGCGCACGAGCACCTCGGGTACCGAGGCCCCGCTGGTCACGCCCACGGTGGCGACGCCGTCGAGCCACTCCTGCTTGACCTCTTCCGCGTAGTCCACGCGGTAGGCGGCCTTGGCGCCGTACTCGAGGGCCACCTCGACGAGGCGCACGCTGTTCGACGAGTTCGCCGATCCGACCACGATCACGAGATCCGCGTCCTTCGCGACCTTCTTGATCGCCACCTGACGGTTCTGGGTCGCGTAGCAGATGTCGTCGGACGGCGGATTGTGCAGTTCGGGGAAGCGCGTGCGCAGGCGGTTGACGGTCTCCATGGTCTCGTCGACCGACAGCGTGGTCTGCGAGAGCCAGACGACCTTCGACGGGTCCTTGACCTCGACCGTGTCCGCCTCCTCCGGGGAGTTCACCACGGTCACGTGCTCGGGGGCCTCGCCCGCCGTGCCCTCGACCTCTTCGTGGCCGTCGTGACCGATGAGCAGGATCTCGAAGTCGTCGCGCGCGAAGCGCACGGCCTCGCGGTGCACCTTCGTGACGAGGGGGCAGGTCGCGTCGATCGCGTGCAGACCTCGATCGGATGCCGCGTTCACGACCGCGGGCGACACTCCGTGTGCACTGAAGACGACGTGCGCTCCCTCGGGGACCTCGTCGACCTCCTCCACGAAGATCGCGCCCTTCTCCTCGAGCTCGGTGACGACATGGATGTTGTGCACTATCTGCTTGCGCACGTAGACGGGCGAGCCGTAGCGCTCCAGGGCCTTCTCGACCGCGACCACTGCGCGATCGACGCCTGCGCAGTATCCGCGTGGAGCGGCGAGTAGAACACGCTTCTGTCCGACCACCGGGTTATCCTGAAGCCGACCTGCCGCCGCACGTACTCGTGGGATGCGGGGAGTCGGGAGATGAACGGCAGTCGAAGTCACCCTTCGATTCTACCGTCGGCTGGCTGAGCAGGACCGGGAAGGTGCACTGAGCGGATGACAGTCTTCGAAGCGTCGACGCGTCCCGGCGAGACGCCCCCCGCCGACGCCGTCGCACCGCGCGACTCGTCGGCGTCGGCCCCCACCTCGGTGGCGCGGCTGAACGCCACGATCCGCGACTTCGTCGCCCGCTGGAACACGGTGTGGGTCGAGGGCGAGATCACCTCGTGGAACATCCGCGCCGGCAACATCTTCGCCCGTCTGAAGGACACCCGTTCGGATGCGCAGATCTCGATCCGCATCTGGTCGAGCGTGCGTCCGCGCATCCCGAACGACCTCGGCGTCGGCGATCACGTGGTCGCCGCCGTCAAGGCCGACTACTTCGTGAAGTCCGGTGACTTCAGCTTCGCGGTGTCGGCCATGAAGCACGTCGGGCTGGGCGACCAGCTCGAGCGTCTGGAACGCCTCCGTGCGCAGCTGCGCCAGGAGGGCCTGTTCGACCCGTCGCGCAAGAAGCGCCTCCCCTTCCTCCCGCACGTGATCGGCCTCATCACCGGCGAGCGATCGGATGCCGAGAAGGACGTGCACCGCAACGCGGAGCTCCGGTGGCCGCAGGTGCGATTCCGCACCGAGTACGCGGCGGTCCAGGGCGACCGGTGCGTACCCGACACCCTCGCCGCTCTCGCCCGCCTCGACGCCGACCCCGACGTCGACGTGATCGTCATCGCGCGGGGCGGCGGCGATCCCCAGACCCTGCTCGGGTTCAGCGACGAGCGCCTGGTGCGTGCTGTCGCAGCAGCATCCACCCCCGTGGTGAGCGCGATCGGCCACGAGAACGACCACCCCCTGCTCGACGACGTCGCCGACCTGCGCGCATCGACACCGACCGATGCTGCGAAGCGCGTCGTGCCGGACGTCAGCGAGCAGCGGGCGCTGATCGCCCAGCTTCGCTCGCGTGCCACGTCGCGTCTCACGCAGCGCGTCACGCATGACATCGCGCAGCTCGAGCAGCTGCGCTCGCGGCCGGCTCTGCGCTCCCCCGACCCGATCATCGACTCACGGTCGCAGGAGGTGTGGCTCATGCTCTCCCGGGGCCGCGACAGCATCACCCGGCAGCTCGACGCCGCGGGGAGGAAGACGAGCGAGCTGCGAGCCTCGCTGCGCGCGCTCTCCCCCGCCGCGACGCTCGCCCGCGGCTACGCGATCGCACACCTCGACGGCGGTGTGATCCTTCGTGACGCCGCCGACGCACCGGCGGGCAGCGCCCTGACGATCACGGTCGACCGGGGGTCGATCTCGGCGCGCTCCGAGGGCGAGATCGCCGAGAGCGACGACTGAGCGGATCCCGACGCGGAACGCGACGTGTGACACGCGAGGCGAGCTGTCTTGCCACCGTGCGACGGCGTCGGAGTGCGGCGGTCCGTGCCCTGCAGCGCGATGGCTCCGCGGCGGCTCTCCGCGTGAGCGCTCGGCGTGCGCCGCGTAGGATGGAGGCGTGAGTGCGCTGAACGACACCCCTGTGGACACGCTGTCGTTCGAGGCCGCGCGTGACGAGCTCGTGAAGGTGGTGGCGGAGCTCGAACAGGGCGCGCCGACCCTCGAGCAGTCACTCGCCCTCTGGGAGCGCGGAGAGGCGCTCGCTGCCCGGTGCGAGGAGTGGCTCCTCGGCGCGAAGCGCCGCCTGGACGCCGCACGGGCCGCAGCATCCGACTCCCCCGACGGAGCGGAGTCATGAGCAGACGAGCCCCGATCGTCGCCGAGCTCGGCCGCCCCGAGACGCCGGAGGAGACCGCGGTCCGCAAGGCCGAGTTCAGCAAGGCGTACCGGTCGAGTCAGACGGTCCGCGGACTCATCGCCGCACTACTCGCCACCCTGGCGATCGTCGTCGTCATCGTGCTGGCCGTGCCCCGCGGCGAGCCGGCCACCGAGCGCACAGTCGACATGGTCGGCATCGCCGCCGACGTCGAGTCCTCCGTCGGCAGCCCCGTCATCGTCCCCGAGCTCGGTGATTTCTGGCGTGTGAACGCCGCCGGCCTCACGAGCGGCGCGACCCCCGTGTGGGATGTCACGCTCGCCCCCGCATCGCAGAACGAGCGCGGCTTCATCAAGCTCGCCCAGGCCTTCGGCGTCGACTCCTCCTGGGCCCCGCAGCGGCTGAACGGCATCGCCCCGACCGACACCACCGACATCGGCGGACTGGAGTGGGACGTGTACTCACTCGGTGATGCGGGCGCCAAGCAGAACGTGACCTACGCCATCGGCACGCAGGCCGGCGACGACTACGTGCTCCTGTACGGCTCGCGCTCGGCCGAATCGACCGCCGACCTCGCCGAAACCCTCGTCCCCCAGATCCGCGATCTCTCGGAGTAGCCCATGACGCACCCGCTCACGCCCGCCGCCGCCTGGACGCAGATGCAGGAGGGGAACCGGCGATTCGTGAACGACGAGCCCCGTCACCCCAATCAGGATGTGGCGCGGCGCCGCGACCTCGAGGCCGCTCAGCACCCGGTGGCGACCCTCTTCGGGTGCTCCGACTCCCGCCTGGCCGCCGAGATCATCTTCGACCTCGGCCTCGGCGATCTCTTCGTCGTGCGCAACGCGGGTCAGGTGATCGGCGAGTCCATCGTCGCGAGCCTCGAGTACGCCGTCGCCGTGCTGGAGGTACCGCTCATCGTGGTGCTCGCGCATGACTCGTGCGGTGCCGTGCGCGCCGCGATCGACGGCACCGCGATCAACGCCGACCCGCTGCCTCCGCACATCTGGAAGCTCATCGCCCCGATCGTGCCCGCGGCCCGCAAGGTGCTCGCCGAGAGCGGTGGAACGACCGTCGACGAGATCGACGCCGAGCTCGTCGGGCGCGAGCACCTGCGCAACACGGTGGGCGACCTGCTGCAGTCGTCCGAGATCATCTCGAACGCCGTGGCCGAGGGACGCCTGGGCATCGTGGGCGCCAACTACCGACTCGCAGAGGGCACCGCCGTGCCCGTCATCACCGTCGGCATCGAGACCGACGGAATCGAGACCGAGGGGCAGAGCCCCGCAACCAAGGAGGGTTCGGAATGACCGACCAGCGCAGCGACGACCAGTCGCAGTGCCGCATCGAGTACGACACCATGGGCGAGGTGCGGGTGCCCGTGAACGCGCTCTACGGGGCGCAGACCCAGCGCGCGGTGGAGAACTTCCCGATCTCGGGCAAGGGCCTGGAGTCGGCGCAGATCGCTGCGCTCGCCCGCATCAAGAAGGCGGCGGCGCTCGCCAACAAGGAGCTCGGCACGCTCGACGGTGCGATCGCCGACGCCATCGCCCAGGCCGCCGACCAGGTCGCCGCTGGCACGCACGACGGGGAATTCCCCGTCGACACGTACCAGACGGGCTCGGGCACGTCGTCGAACATGAACATGAACGAGGTGCTGGCGACGCTGGCCACCCGCATCCTCGGCGCGAACGTGCACCCGAACGACCACGTCAACGCGTCGCAGTCGTCGAACGACGTGTTCCCGACCTCCGTGCACATCGCGGTCACGCAGGCGCTCATCGACACGCTCATCCCCGCCCTCGACCACCTCGCCGTCGCCCTCGAGGCGAAGGCGGAGCTCTGGAAGGATGCCGTCAAGTCCGGTCGCACGCACCTCATGGACGCCACCCCGGTCACCCTGGGTCAGGAGTTCGGCGGGTACGCGCGTCAGATCCGCCTCGGCATCGAGCGCGTGCAGTCGGCTCTCCCCCGCGTCGCCGAGGTGCCGCTCGGCGGCACCGCCACCGGAACCGGCATCAACACCCCGCTCGGCTTCCCGCAGAAGGTCATCGAGCTGCTCGCAGCCGAGACCGAGCTGCCGATCACCGAGGCGAAGGACCATTTCGAGGCACAGGGCGCCCGTGATGGTCTCGTCGAGGCGTCCGGCGCACTGCGCACGATCGCGGTGTCGCTCACGAAGATCAACAACGACCTGCGCTGGATGGGCTCCGGCCCCAACACGGGTCTCGGCGAGCTGCACATCCCCGACCTGCAGCCGGGCTCCTCGATCATGCCGGGCAAGGTCAACCCCGTCGTGCCGGAGGCCGTGCTCATGGTGTGCGCGCGTGTGATCGGCAACGACGCGACGGTCGCCTGGGCCGGAGCATCCGGGTCCTTCGAGCTGAACGTCGCGATCCCCGTCATGGGTACGGCGCTACTCGAGTCGATCCGTCTGCTCGCGAACGCCTCGCGCGTGCTCGCCGACAAGACCGTCGACGGCCTGCAGGCCAACCTCGAGCGCGCGGCCGCCTTCGCCGGCATGAGCCCGTCTATCGTGACGCCCCTGAACAAGCTGATCGGCTACGAGGCCGCCGCGAAGATCGCCAAGCACTCGGTCGCCAAGGGCATCACCGTGCGCGACGCCGTGATCGACCTCGGCTACGTGGAGCGCGGCGACCTCACCCTCGAGCAGCTCGACGAGAAGCTCGACCTTCTGTCGATGACCCACCCGGGCTGACCCGGCCGTCCGGACAGGTGGATGCCGCAGGGACGCTCCCTGCGGCATCCACCTGTCCCTTCTCGTCTGTCTAGCTGAGCTCGCCGCCCTCCAGCAGCTCGGTGACGAGCGCGGCGATCGCCGAGCGCTCCGAGCGCATGAGCGTGACGTGGGCAAACAGGTCGTGCCCCTTCAGGGTCTCGATCACGCTGGCGATGCCGTCGTGGCGTCCGACCCGAAGGTTGTCGCGCTGGCCCACGTCGTGGGTGAGGATCACGCGCGAGTTCTGTCCCATCCGGCTCAGCACCGTGAGGAGCACGTTCCGTTCGAGCGACTGCGCCTCGTCGACGATCACGAAGGCGTCATGCAGCGAGCGTCCGCGGATGTGTGTGAGCGGCAGCACCTCCAGCAGCCCGCGCTCGACGACCTCTTCCATGACGTTGCCCGAGACGACCGATCCGAGCGTGTCGAACACGGCCTGGCCCCACGGTCCCATCTTCTCGCCCTGGTCTCCGGGCAGGTAGCCGAGCTCCTGACCTCCGACGGCGAACAGCGGGCGGAAGACGATGATCTTCTTCTGCTGCTGCCGTTCGAGCACGGCCTCGAGACCCGCGCAGAGCGCGAGAGCGGACTTGCCCGTTCCCGCGCGTCCGCCGAGCGAGACGATGCCGACCTCCGGGTCGAGCAGCAGGTCGATCGCGATGCGCTGCTCGGCGGAGCGGCCGTGCATGCCGAAGATGTCGCGGTCACCGCGCACGAGGCGGTACTCGCCGTCTCCCGTGACGCGCCCCAGCGCCGAGCCGCGCTCGGAGTGGATGATCAGTCCCGTGTTCACGGGCAGGCCGCGGGCCTCCTCGCTGATCCCCACCTCGCTCTCGTACAGGTCGCTGATCTCGTCGCCCGACAGGTCGAGCGTGGTAATCCCCGTCCAGCCGGAGTCGACGGCCTGCTCGGCGAGGTACTCCTCGGCGCGCAGGCCCAGCGACGCGGCCTTCACGCGCATCGGCAGATCCTTCGAGACGATGGTGACGTCCTGCCCGTCCTGGGCGAGGTGCATCGCGACGGACAGGATCCGGCTGTCGTTGTCGCTGAGTCGGATGCCGGCGGGCAGCACGGAGGTGTCGGTGTTGGCGAGCTCGACGCGCAGCGTTCCCCCCTCCCCGACCTCGACCGGGAAGTCGAGGCGACCGTGCTCGATGCGCAGGTCGTCGAGGTGGCGGAGGGCCTGGCGCGCGAAGTAGCCGATCTCGGGGTCGTGGCGCTTGCCCTCGAGCTCGGTGATGACGACGACCGGGAGGACGACGGAGTGCTCCGCGAAACGGAACAGCGCCTGCGGATCGCTCAGCAGGACCGAGGTGTCGAGCACGTAGGTGCGCAGGTCCTGATCAGGGACTGCGGACGTGGCCCGACTCGTCGTCTTACGGGTGGACTGCTGCGCGGTGCTGCTGGAGGACTGCTGCGCTATACGTGAGGTCACGACCCACTCCCGACCCGGGGAATCCCGGCTATTCGAACGAGTCGACCAGGGGGTCACGAGTCGCGAACCTGAGGCCGACTCGACGGGCGCCTTGCCCGATGCCTAGAAGCTACGACCAGCCGCCGACATTTCGTCGGCTCGACACGCCAGCAATTCGTTACGTGTTGATGAACGGATCCGGGCCGCTCGCGGTCGGCGGGTCAGCGGCCGAATCGACGGTCGCGGTCGGCGTAGTCGCGGATGGCGCGGATGAAGTCCACCTGCCGCAGATCCGGGCCGAGCGCCTCGACGAAGTAGAACTCGCTGTGGGCGCTCTGCCACAGCAGGAAGTCGCTGAGCCGCTGCTCGCCGCTCGTGCGGATGACCAGGTCGGGATCGGGCTGTCCGCCCGTGTAGAGGTGCTCCCCGATCATCTCCGGCGTGAGGTGGGCGGCGAGGTCTTCGATCGTCCCGCCGGACGCCTGATGCGCCGTGACGATGCTGCGCACCGCGTCGACGATCTCGTTGCGTCCGCCGTAGCCGACCGCGAGGTTGACGTGCAGACCGGTGTGATCCTTCGTGCGCTCCTGCGCATCGTCGAGCACGCGTGCGAGCTCGGGCGGGAGGATGTCGGAGCGTCCGACGTGCTTGACGCGCCAGTTGCCCTCCTGCGACAGCGCCTCGGCGAGCTCCGCGATGATCTCGATGAGGTCGGCGAGCTCCGCGGAGTCGCGTTTGCGCAGGTTGTCGCTCGACAGCAGGTAGAGCGACACGACCCGGATGCCCAGCTCGTCGCACCAGCCGAGGAACTCGCGCATCTTGGCGGCGCCGGCACGGTGCCCCTCCGCAGGGGTGTCGTAGCCGAGCTGCCGTGCCCATCGACGGTTGCCGTCGATCATCATGGCGACGTGATGCGGAACGGACGCCGGATCGATGTGGCGACGCAGCCGGCTGGTGTAGAGGCGGTACAGCGGCCCCCGCCCCTGACCATCACGTGACATCACCTCCCTACGCTATCGTGCGGGGCTCGGTAAAGCCCGGGAGCGAGCGTCGACGCCGCCTTCGGAGTGCTCTCAGGTTATGTACGCCTGGTGGAATGGCACCCCGCCTAGAGTGAGCACGTGAGCACTCCCGACGCCTCCGCCCCCGATCTTCCCCAGCTTCCGCTGCTCGAAGAGGCGGCCGATGACGCGCACGTCGAGATCAAGCCCACGTGGCGCGGCTGGATCCATGCCGGGACGTTCCCCGTCGCGATCGCCGCCGGGATCGTCCTGATCGTCTTCGCCCAGGGCGGTGCCGCGAAGTGGGCCGCCGCCGTCTTCATGGCCTCGTCGCTGCTGCTGTTCGGCAACTCCGCCGTCTACCACCGCTTCAACTGGGGCCCCACGGTCAAGGTCGTCCTCAAGCGCATCGATCACGCGAACATCCTGCTGCTCATCGCCGGCACGTACACTCCCCTCGCCGTGCTCGCGCTGCCGCCCGAGAAGGGGATGCTGCTGCTCATCCTCGTGTGGAGCGGGGCGCTGCTCGGCATCCTGTTCCGGGTGTTCTGGATCAACGCGCCGCGCTGGCTGTACGTCGCCCTGTACCTGCTGCTCGGCTGGGCGGCCGTGATGTACATCGTCGACCTGCTGAACGCCAACGTCGCGATGATGGTGCTCGTCATCGTCGGCGGACTGCTCTACACGGGCGGCGCCGTGGTCTACGCGCTGAAGAAGCCGAACCCGTGGCCGGGCCACTTCGGGTTCCACGAGATCTTCCACGTGTGCACCGTGCTGGCGTTCCTGTGCCACTGGACGGCGTGCCTGCTCATCGCTCTCGAGCCGCTGTCGCCCTCGCTGGGCGCCTGACCGCGCGGCTGCGCGCCGCGAGGCCGGTCGTCGGGGGCCGGCCGTCGGGGACGGGCCGTGGGGTCGTGCGTCAGCGCTTCTCCGGGTCGTCGTCGCCCTCGCGCACGATCGGCTCGTCGGCATCCGTCTCCGTCGCCTCGTCCGCCGCGCGTGCGGCCTCCTCGGCATCCAGCTCCTCGCGGACCTCTTCGCGATAGCGCACGCGACGGATCCGGCGATTCATGTCGAGGATCAGCAGGATCACGGCGACGAGCAGGATCACCACGGCGGCGAAGCCGACGAATCCGGGGGTGACCGACTCGGGCGCCACCGTCATCGACGGTGTCGGCATCGGGGTCTCGGTCAGAGCGAGCATGGAGTCTGCCTTTCCTGCGCAGGTCGCATAACCTGGAGTTACCAGCCTAACGACCGGAAGACCCGCCCCGTGACGACCGCACAGCAGCTCGACGACCGCTATGGACGTACCCGCAGACGGAAAGCGCCGTGGATCGTGCTCATCGCCGTGGCCGTGCTCCTCGTCGGGGCCTTCGGCTGGTCGGTTGTGACGGAACAGATGAACAACGTCGACTCGGACGATCTGGGTTTCGACCTCGTCGACGAGCACACGGTCGACGTGCGCTTCCAGATCACCGGCGCGCAGGGCAAGGACGTCGTGTGCGTCGTCGAGGCGCTCGACGAGGAGTTCGGCGTGGTGGGCTGGAAGGTCGTCGAGATCCCGGCATCCGACTCCCACGCCCAGGCGCTGTCGACCACCGTGCCCACCGTCGCGGAGGCGACGACGGGTTTGGTGAACAGCTGCTGGGTCGCCTAGACTCAGGGCAGACAGACGACGCCCTGGCACCGTGCCGGGGCGTCTTGGCATATCCCCCGCAGGACGTCGGCGGATACCGAATGAAGGAGCTTCGTCATGTCTACTGACGCTCAGGTTCCCTTCCTCACGCAGGAAGCCTACGACCGGCTCGTCGCCGAGCTGGAGCACCTGTCGACGACGGGTCGCGAGGAGATCGCCAAGCGCATCGAGGCAGCCCGCGAAGAGGGCGACCTCAAGGAGAACGGCGGCTACCACGCCGCAAAGGACGAGCAGGGCAAGCAGGAGGCCCGCATCCGCACCCTCGAGGGTCTGCTGAAGACCGCGAAGGTCGGCGAGGCCCCGCCCAGCCGCGGCATCGTCGAGCCGGGTACGGTCGTCACGGCCGTCGTCGCGGGCGGCGAAGAGGTCTTCCTGCTCGGCAGCCGCGAGATCGCGGCCGGCAGCGACCTCGACGTCTACAGCGAGGCGAGCCCGCTCGGCCAGGCCATCCTCGGACTCAAGGTCGGCGAGAAGTCGTCGTACGAGGCGCCGAACGGCCGCTCGATCTCGGTCGAGATCGTCAACGTCGAGACCTACACCGGCTGACCGGTGACATCACGAAGGCCCCGTCCGTTCGGACGGGGCCTTCGTGATGTGCGCACCCGGGTGGCGGCCGTCACGTTCGGTTGGCACCTGACGCGGCACTTCTGCGCGCATCGCGGCATCAGGTGCCCACAGAGGATCAGTCGGGCACCACCATCGGCACGAACCCCTCGCGCCGCAGCGTCTCGAGCGTGAAGTCGGAGTGCTCCGGTCCGCGCGTCTCGACGCTGAGCTCCAGGATGACGTCGTTGATCTGCAGCCCGTGACCGTGGCGGGTGTGCATGGCCTCGATGACGTTGGCCCCCGCCTCGGCGATGAGCTCCGACACCCGTGCGAGCTGGCCGGGGCGGTCAGGCAGCGGGATGCGGATGGTGAGGTAACGGCCGGAGGCGGCGAGTCCGTGCGACACGACGCGCTGCAGCAGCAGCGGGTCGATGTTTCCTCCCGTCAGCACCGCCATGGTCGTGCCCGACGACTGCACCTTCCCCGCGAGGATCGCGGCGACGCCCGCTGCGCCCGCCGGCTCGGCGACCACCCTGGTCTGCTCGAGCAGGATGAGGATGGCTCGCGCCAGATCGTCGTCGGAGACCGTGACGACCTCGTCGACGAGGTCCTTGATGATGTCGAAGGGGATCGCGCCGGGGCGTGCGACGAGGATGCCGTCGGCGATGGTGGGCCGCGTCTCGATGTCGACGGGGCGCCCCGCTTCGAGCGACGGAAGCATGGCGGCGGCATTCTCGGCCTGCACACCGACGATCCGGATCGACCTTCCGCGTTCGGCGGCGCGCAGCTTGGCGGCCGCCGCGACGCCGGCGATGAGGCCGCCGCCGCCGATGCCGAGCACGATCGTGTCGACCTCGGGGGCGTCGTCGAGCAGCTCGAGACCGAGCGTGCCCTGACCGATCACGATGTCGCGGTGGTCGAACGGGTGGATGAGCACGGCACCGGTGCGGTCGGCGAACTCGGCGGCCAGTCGCAGCGAGGTCGCGACGGTCTCGCCCTCGAGCACGACCTCCGCGCCGTAGTTGCGGGTCGCGAGGAGCTTCGGCACCGGGACGCCGATCGGCATGAAGATGGTCGCGGGGATGCCGAGCGCCTGCGCGGCGAGGGCGACGCCCTGCGCGTGGTTGCCTGCCGACGCCGCCACGACGCCGCGGGCGCGCTCCTCGGCGCTGAGCCGTGACAGACGGTAGGCGGCACCGCGGATCTTGAAGGATCCGGTGCGCTGCAGGTTCTCCATCTTGAGCATCACGGGCGAGCCGAGGACGTCGGTCAGCGCGCGCGACGGCAGGGTCGGCGTGTGCATGATCACCTCAGCCAGACTCTGAGCGGCGTGCTCGAACTCGGTCAGGCTCGGGACTGCGCTCATGGATTCCTCCGTGTCCGCTCGCGCGGGACTGTGCTCCAGATCAGGTCGGCGTCCGGTTGGTCGCCCGTACGCCACGACCCTGTGCTGATGGTGACCGCGGCGACGTTGACGAAGGCCGCGAGGGGCACCGCGAACAGCGCCCCGGGAATGCCGCCGACCATGGAGCCGCCGGCCACGACGAGCACCACCGCGAGCGGGTGCACCTTGACGGCGGATCCCATCATGATCGGCTGCAGGATGTGCCCCTCCAGCTGCTGCACCGCGAGCACGACGCCGAGCATGGCGAGGGCGATCCAGGGGCCGTTGTAGACGAGCGCGAGCAGCACGGCGATCGCGCCGGTGACGACGGCACCGACGATCGGCACGAACGAGCCGAGGAAGACGAGGACGGCGACGGGGATCGCGAGCGGGACGCCGAGCAGAGCGGCGCCGACGCCGATGCCGACGGCGTCGATCGCGGCGACGAAGAGCTGCGTGCGCGCATAGTTGACGAGGGTCGCGAATCCGTTGGTCGCCGCGGCGTCCGCCGCGGGGCGGGCCGCGCGCGGGAACAGGCGCAGCGTCCACCGCCAGATCCGGCCGCCGTCGGCGAGGAGGCAGATGAGGATGAAGAGGGCCAGCACCGCGCCGGTGACGACGTGCGCCGCCGTGGTGCCGACAGCGAGAGCGCCGTTCAAGAGCGTCTGCGCCTGCTCGTTGACGATCTGCAGGCCCTGGTCGATGTAGCCCTGGATCTGCGACTCGCTGAGGTGCAGCGGCCCCTCGAGCAGGAACTGGCGGAACTGCTCGATCGCGTCGGCACTGCGCTTCTGCACGTCGGGGAGCTGCTGACGCACCTGCCACACGACGAGCCACATCAGCACGGAGACGATCGCGATGGTTCCGATGAGGGAGATCGCCACGGCAGCCCACCGCGGGAAGCGGTGGCGCAGCATCCACTGGAAGGCCGGCCACAGCAGAGCGGTGATGAGGATGCTGACCATGAGCGGGATGACGAGGAGCTTGAGCTGGATGACGATCCAGATGAACCCGGCGACCACGGCCGCGATGAGGAGCAGGCGCCAGGCGTAGGCGGCGCTGATGCGCAGACCGCGCGGAACCGCCTCGTCGGCCGGTGTCGTGACCGTGCGGTCGGTCGAGATCGGGCGCGGCCGGAAGAGGTCTCTCAGCCGCGGACGCTGCTCTTCGCTCATCGCCCAAGTCTACGGCGCTCGACCCCGCTCCCCCGACGCGGAGCGGCAAGATGACGCGGTGCGGATCGGCGGGATGACGCGGTGCGATCGGGGCGCAGATGCGGTGCGGATCGGGTCGGCGGCAGCGCCCCGATGTCGGCGACCCTGGCTACGCTGGCCGGGTGACCGACACTCTCAGCTCCGCGCAGGCACGCCGCATGGCGCTCGCGGCCCAGGGCTTCTCCCGCGCCCGGCCGACGACGGCTCCGACGACGCGGCACATCCATCGGGTGATGGACCGTCTCGGCGTTCTGCAGATCGACTCGGTCAACGTGTTCGCGAGGTCGCACTATCTGCCGCTGTTCTCGCGTCTCGGGAGCTACGATCCTGCACTTCTCGACCGAGTCTTCCTCTCGCGCACGACGCACTACGTCGAGTACCTCGCCCACGAGGCCACGTTCATCCCCGTCGAGGACTGGCCGCTGTGGCGCTTCCGCATGGAGAGGTTCCGACGCCGCGGGGCCGACCCGGACTCGTGGGCGGGCCAGAACGCCCAGACCCTCTCCTGGGTCCTCGACGAGCTGCGTGCGCAGGGACCGTTGCGGCCGGCCGACCTGCGAGCAGATGCGCCCCGCGAACGGGGCACGTGGTGGGACTGGGACGACGTGAAGCTGGCGCTGGAGCATCTCTGGCGCACCGGAGACGTCGCGATCAGTGGAAGGAAGGGCTTCGAGCGCAGCTACGCGCTGGCCGAGCACGTCATCCCCGACCACGTCCGTACGCGCGAGGTCTCGTACTCCGACTCCATCCGGGAGCTGATCCGGCGTGCGGCTCGCTCGTCGGGCGTCGCCACGATGGCCGATCTCGCCGACTACTACCGGATCCGCGACCGCGCGACGATCTCGCGCGCCGTGGCCGACCTCGTCGACGAGGGCGAACTCGTGCCCGTCCGAGTGCGCGGATGGGAGCGCAACGGCCGTCCGCTCGCCGCATGGCGGCACCGCGATGCCGTGCTGCCGCGACGAATCGACGCGGCAGCGCTGCTCACGCCGTTCGACCCGGTGGTGTGGTTCCGCGACCGCGCGCTCCGGGCCTTCGACCTCGACTACCGCATCGAGATCTACGTCCCCGCGGAGAAGCGCCGCTACGGCTACTATTCGCTGCCCGTACTGGTCGGCGACCGGGTGGTCGCGCGCGTCGATCTGAAGGCCGAGCGGGCGACGTCCACCCTGCAGGTGCAGTCGGCGTGGTGGGAGCCGCAGGCGGATACCGGTGCAGACGCCGAGCGCGTCGCGAGCGAACTCGCGCTCGCTGCGACGTGGCAGGGCCTTGAGCACGTGTCGGTGTCGGGCTGGGGAACCGCCGCCGACGGCCTGCACCGAGCCCTCAGCGCCCTGCCTGCCGTGTCGGTGCGCCGACACGTGCATGCGAGGGAGACCGGCGAGCCCAGCGAACCCGAGGAGCCCGGCGAGCTCGGCAGACACGAGGAGAGCGGGAAACCCGAGGAGCTCGAGGAGGCGACGCGGTGACGCGACGCACGCGGTGGCTCCTCGGCGGCGGGGCGATGATCGTCGTGGTCCTCGCGATCGCCGCGATCGTGTGGTCGACATCGGGTCGCACGCCGGAGGCGTCATCGAGTCCGCCCCCGTCGCCGACCGCCACCGTCGATCTGCTCGCCGCGGCTCAAGCAGAGCTCAAGGAGCATCTCGAGCAGTGCACAGCGGCGGGCGCGCCGAACGGCGTGGTCCCCGACGCGTGCGGGATCCGCATCCCGTGGGGAACCGAGTTCGCGGTGGTGGCGGACGCTCGGTTCCGCATCGAGCGGATGCCCCAGGTCGCCCTCAGCGACGACGGCTTCGTGGCGGAGGGCGGCGAGCTCGTCGCCACGGTGACGGGAACGGGTCAGGACGGTGCTCCACGCACCGAGACCTACCGCACGGACGACTGGTCGCTGCGCGGCGACATCGCGCGCACGACGACGGGCATCGACCTCACTGTCTGGTGATGTCGATACCCGTGCTGATGTCGTCGCTCGCTACGCGGAGCGTCAGAACTGCACGCGAGGGGGCTCGGAGATCGCGCCGCTGTCGGCCACCTCGAAGAACTCGCGCTCGGTGAAGCCGAGCCCCTTGGCGAAGAGGTTGTTGGGGAAGACCTTGATTTTCGTGTTCAGCTCGCGCACGCCCCCGTTGTAGAAGCGGCGGGCGGCCTGGATCTTGTCCTCGGTGTCGACGAGGGCCTGCTGCACCTGCAGGAAGTTCTGGCTCGCCTGCAGCTGCGGGTACGCCTCGGCCACCGCGAACAGGCTGCGCAGCGCCTGCTGCAGGTGCCCCTCGGCGATGCCCGCCTCGCCCGGCCCGCTTGCCGACAGCGTCTCGGCGCGAGCACGCGTGACGTTCTCGAACACGGCCTTCTCGTGGGAGGCGTAGCCCTTGACCGTCTCGATGAGGTTCGGGATCAGGTCGGCTCGTCGCTTGAGCTGCACGGTGATGCCGCTCCAGGCCTCGTCGACGCGGACGTTGAGCTGCACCAGCGAGTTGTACGTCGCCCACAGGTAGATGCCGACGAGCAGGATCACTCCGACGACGATCAGTACCGGCACGAGCCATTCCATCAGAGGCCCACCCTTCCTCGTGTTTGTCTCATCCTATCGGCGCAGTCTGCGCGTCGACTGGGTGCATGACCACGACACGGCGGGTCAGGCGCCGAGCACGCGGTCGAGGTACCGGTTGGTGAAGCGGCGCTCGGGGTCGAGGCGGTCGCGGAGCGCCACGAAGTCGTCGAACCGCGGGTAGCGTTCGCGCAACTGCTCCGCGGTCAGCGTGTGCAGCTTGCCCCAGTGCGGCCTGCCGCCGTGGTCGAGCATGATCTGCTCGACGGCCTCGAAGTACTCGGTGGGGTCGGCCCGCCAGTAGCGGTGCACGGCGATGTATCCGCTCGCACGTCCGTGTGCTGTCGACAGCCACCGGTCGTCGGCGGCGGCGAACCGCACCTCGATGGGGAACTCGATGCGCCAGCCTCGCTGCGCGATCAGCGCACGCACGGCGTGGAACGCGGGCACGACGTTCTCGGCCGGCAGCGCGTACTCCATCTCGCGGAAGCGCACGGTGCGGCTCTGCGTCAGCACACGGTGCGACAGGTCCGTGTACTCGCGGTCGCCCGTGACCTTCACAGCGAGGCGGCTGAACGGCGGCGTGATCGCCGGGACGGCCTGCCCCGCAGCGCACGCGACCCGGTAGACGCCGTTGGACAGGAGCGTCTCGTCGACCCACTTTCCCACGCGCGGCAGCGGCTGACGCCGCGCCGATTCCGGCAGCCGGGTCTGCTGCTTGGTCAGGGCGACCTCGGTGTGCGGGAACCAGTAGAACTCGAAGTGGTCGGATGCCGCGACGCGCTCATCGAGGGTGTCGAGCACGTCGGCGAGCGGCGCCGGCCTGTCGACGGCCTGCAGAACGAAAGCCGGGACGCACTGGAGCGTGACCTCGACGATGATGCCGAGCGCCCCGAGACCGAGCGCGACGGCGGGGAGCAACTCCGGCTGGTGCTCCTCGTCGATCCGCAGGAACTCTCCTTCCGCGGTGACGAGGGTGATGCCGACCACCTGGGTCGCGAGCCCGCCGAACGCCGCGCCCGTGCCGTGCGTGCCGGTCGAGATCGCCCCGGCGATCGACTGACGGTCGATGTCGCCGAGATTCTCCATCGCGAGGCCGTGCGCCGCGAGCAGCCGAGGAACACGGTGCAGGCGCGTGCCGGCGAGCAGCGTGACATGCCCCGTTGCGGCATCCGCCGAGACCAGACCCTGCAGGTCGTCGAGTTCCAGGAGCACACCGGGCGCGATCGCGATGCCCGTGAAGCTGTGACCCGCGCCGACCGCCTTGATGCTCAGCCGTTGCGCGACGGCGGCCTTGACCGCGCGCTGCACGCCCTCCGGGCTGCGTGGACGTTCGACGCGCAGCGGAGCGACCTGCGCCGAGCGCCCCCAGTTCTGCCAGGTGCCGCCGATGCGGGTCACAGGAACGCCTTCCGCTCGCCGCGGTAGGTGGGCAGTTCGTCCACGACCTCATCCCCCGACACCAGGTGGTAGCTGTCGATGCGTTCGGCCGGTTCGCCGCTCTTCGCGTGACGGAACCACACGCGGTCGCCGACGCCGAGCTGCGCGGCCTTGGGCCCCTGCAGCGGCGTCTGCACCTCCCCCGCTGCCTCGCGCGAGAGGGTGTGCAGTCCGTCGGGCCAGACCGGACGGGGCTGTCGCGAAGCGACGGCCGGACCCGAGGCGATCCACCCGCCGCCGAGCACGGTCGCGATGTCGGCCGCGGGGCGGCGAACGACGTCGAACGCGAAGGCCGCCGCGGGAGCAGGACGGAAGGACCGATAGCCGTCGAAGAGATGACCGCCGAGCAGTCCGCTCCCCGCACTCGCCTCGGTGAGTGACTCATCGCTGCCCGTGAACTCCAGCGATCCGGTGCCGCCGCCGTTGAGGAACTCGAGGGGCGCGATGCCGGTGAGAGCGCCGACGATCTGCGCCCGGCGGTCGCGCAGCTCGGCCCGCGAACGCGCCTGCACGAGGCGGATGACGGGGGCGTCGGCTCCGGCGCTGTCACCCTGTCCTGCGATCTGCGCCTCGTACATCTGCAGGCCGACGAGGCGGAAGCCGGGGCGGCGCACGATCGCACGCGCGAAGGCCGCGACCTCGCCTGCGGTGAAGAGTGCGGAGCGACGGACGCCGATGTGCCCGAGCGTCGCGGACCGGAGCGAGGCGTCGGCATCGATCGCGACACGGATCTCCGGCCGGCGCTCCGGTGGGGCGACGCTGTCGATGAGGTCGAGGTGCGCAGGGTCGTCGACCATGAGCGTGATGCGCTGCACTGCCTGCTCCGATGCGAAGAGCTCAGCGAGAGCGGAGCGATCGACCGTCGGGTAACCGATCACGATGTCGTCGTGCGTCTCGGCGAGCCAGAGCGCCTCCGGCAGGGTGAAGGCGAGGATGCCGCGATAGCCGGGCAGCTGCAGCACGGCGTCGAGCACGGCGCGCACACGCACGGACTTCGACGCCACGCGGATGGGGAGCCCTCCGGCCCGCACCAGCATGTCGAGCGCGTTGTGGCGGAGTGCCTCGCGATCGATCACGGCGACGGGCGCGGGGAGGTGACCCGTGGCCGCGGAGAGGCGCGGCCAGTACCGTGCGGGGTCGTGCCATTCGGGGGCGACCGGGGACTGCTCCGATGCGGGGCTCAGGTCGGCGGTGAGGTCGAGCACTCCCCCACCATACGACCTGGACGGACTCGGATTCACCCTTTGCGGGACCGGGTCGCAGACGATTCCGGCACTAGGCTGGCGGTCGTGCCCCCGTAGCCCAATGGCAGAGGCAGGCGACTTAAAATCGCTTCAGTCTGGGTTCGAGTCCCAGCGGGGGCACCACCGCGCACCGATCAGCGCCCGAACAGGTCGCCGATGCCGGGGATGCCGAGATCCCCGAGCTTCTGGCCCCATTCGCCAGCGGTGTCGCCGAGACCCGACACGGTGTCACCGAGACCAGACACGGTGTCACCCGCGGATCCCAGGACGCCCTCCGCCGCGCCGGCCAGTTCCTCGGTGCCGGGCCCGCCCGCGATCGCCTCGAGATCGATGCCCTGCGCCAGGGCGTCGAAGTCCACCCCGAGACCTGCCGCCTGCTCGAGCAGCGGGGCGGCGACCGCGCTGCCGATCGCTCCGACGGCCACGACGCCCAGGGCTCCGACCGCGGCGCCGCCCACCACTCCGGCGGCGCCGAAGCCGCCGACGCGCGACAGCAGTCCGCGCATCCGCCCGGGGCGCGCTGCCTCGGTGCGCCCTGCCGCGCGGGCCAGGTCGTCGGGTGATGCGGATGCCGGACGCTCGCCGGGTGCGAGCTCGGCCGTCATCCGCTGCTGTACCTGGGCGCGCTGCTCCGACGTCAGCCGCGCGAATGCCTCGCGGTGGATCTGCTCGACGCGATGCGGATCGGCGGTCTGCAGGAGGTAGTCGTAGCGTGCGATGGCCGCGCGATCAGCATCCGTTCCTCCCCTGGTGCCGGTGGAAGGCGGCGCGTACCCCGCGTGCGGGGCGGGAGGCGCGTACGGGTCGCGGGGCGAGGGCGGCGCGTAGGGCTGTGACGTGCGGGACTGGTGCGGCGCGCGCGAGGTGGACGCGCGGTTGCCGGTGCCGTCGAGGTCGAGCGCTTTCGCGGCCATTCCGAGCAGGCGGTTCAGCTTTCCCATGGTGGCGGTTCCTTCGTGTGACGAGCGGACCGCCCGGAACCGGTGACGAGGATCCGTGGCCGTCCGCGCTGATACGGACGCCCGGTCTCCTCCACCCTCGCGGGCCGATGGGCCGGGACACGATCTCATGTCCGTAATGACGACGCCACCGCAGATGGGAGTACTCCCCTTGCAGGCCCCACGTTAACGAGTGCGCCTATGAGCCGGGTGCGAGGGAGAGTCGGCCGGAGACGACGAACGCCCCGACTCCGTGAGGAATCGGGGCGTTCGTCGAGCGGACTACTTGGCGGCGGCCGTCTCGGCCGGCTTCTCCGCAGGAGCCTTCTTGGCGGCCGGCTTCTTGGCGGTGGGCTTCTTGGTCGGGGCCTTCGCCGCCGACGTCTCGGAAGCGGGCTTCTCGGCGGGAGCGTCGTCGGTCACCGGCTCGTCGGCATCCGGCGTCTTCTCGGCGGCGGCGATGGTCGTCGCCGGCTCCGAGGAGTGGGACCCGGGCAGTGCCGGAGCGGCCGGGGCGGCGGGCGCCGGAGCGTCGGCGGCCGGACGCGGGCGAGCGGCGAACTCCTCGAACACGTAACGCGGGTTCTGCACCGTCTGCAGGTTGACGAGGTCGCGGCCGAGCCACAGGTTGTTCCACCAGCCCCAGAGCACGCGCCACTTGCGCTCCCACGTCGGCATCGCGAGACCGTGGTACCCGCGGTGCGCGAGCCAGGCGACGAAGCCCTTGAGCGCGATCTTGCCGGACTGGAAGACACCGTTGTAGAGGCCGAGGCCCGCGACGGCGCCGAGGTTCTTGTGGAAGTACTCCTTGGGGGCCTCACCGCGGAGCACCGCGACGAGGTTCTTCGCGAGCAGCTTCGCCTGACGCACGGCGTGCTGCGCGTTCGGCACGCAGAAGCCGCCGACACCGCCGCCCGAGAGGTCGGGGACGGCCGAGACGTCACCGGCGGCCCAGGCGCCCTCGACGAAGGCCTCGGGCGTGCCGACGCGCAGGTCGGCGCGGGTCTGGATGCGACCGCGCTCCTCGACCGGCAGGTCGCCGCCGCGCACGACGGTCGGGTTCGCCATGACGCCGGCGGTCCAGACGATCAGGTCGGTCGGGATGACCTCGCCGGTCGACAGTTCGACGTTGCCGTCGACCGCGCTCGTGAGCTGCGTGTCGAGGTGCACGTTGGCGCCGCGCTTGGCGAGGTCCTTCAGCACCCACTCGCTCGTCTTGAGCGAGACCTCGGGCATGATGCGGCCCATCGCCTCGATCAGGTGGAAGTGCGTGTCGTCGAACGTCAGCTGCGGGTACTTGCCCACCAGCGACGAGGCGAGCGAGCGGAGCTCGGCGAACACCTCGATGCCCGCGAAGCCGCCACCCACGACGACGACGGTCAGCAGACGGTCGCGCTCGGGGCCGACCGGCAGCGAGGCCGCCTTGTCGAAGTTCGACATCAGGCGGTCGCGGATCGCGACGGCCTCTTCGATGGTCTTGAGGCCGATCGCGTTGTCGGCGATGCCCGGGATCGGGAACGTGCGCGAGACGGCGCCGGCCGTGACGACGATCTGGTCGTACGCGAACTCGTACGGCTCGCCCAGCGGCGGCGTGATGGTCGCCGTCTTCTCGGCGTGGTTGATGTTCGTCACCTTGGCGGTGAGCACGTGCGTGCGCTCGAGGTGACGACGGTGGGCGACCACCGAGTGGCGGGCCTCGATCGAGCCGGCGGCCACCTCGGGGAGGAACGGCTGGTACGTCATGTACGGCAGCGGGTCGACCATGGTGACGTCTGCTTCACCCTTGCGAAGGTGCTTCTCGAGCTTCCACGCGGTGTAGAAGCCTGCGTAGCCTCCACCGACGATCAGAATCTTGGGCACAGTGCTGTTCTGAGGCACGGGGGAAAAACTCCTCGGGAGTCAGGAATGTGGCGTGCGAGCGCGCGCCGATCGGATGCGCCGGGCAGCAGCGGTGACGCCAAGCGCTATCAGGATACCAGGGACTGTGAGCGCGATGAGCGGCAGGGTACCGTAGCGCAGTGAATCAGCGCTGGGAAGCAGCGGTGAACCCGGCTCCGACGGCGCGTCGGCCGCCGGCAACGGCGGCACCGCGATGGGCGTCGCCGTGGGCTCCGGCTGGGGCACCGTCTCGGCCCTGCGGTACAGGCGCACCCACTCTGCGAGATCGCCCATCGGGTTCTCGCTGACCTTGGGGAGATCGGCGGTCACCGCGGCCTGCGCGTCGATGAGCCCGTACCCGTAGAAGGGGTCCGGCACCCGCGCCATCCCCTCGACGGGGATCGCCGTCTTGATGATGCGGTTGATGACGTTCGCCGCGTCGAGATCGGGGTGCGCCGACCGGATCAGCGCGGCGATGCCCGCGACGATCGGCGCCGCGCCGCTCGTGCCGCTCCACGAGACGAGCTTGCCGTCGGCCGAGACGCCGAGCAGTCCCTCGCTCGGCGCGGCGACACCGATCGTGATTCCCTGCGTCGACGCCTCGATGCTCGCGGTGCCGGTCTGGTCGACTCCCCCGACCGTGAGCACGCCGGGGATCGTCGCCGGCGCCCCGATGATGTCGGTGCCGCTGCCGCGGTTGCCCGCCGCGACGACGACGACGACATCGTGCTCGAAGGCGTACAGGAACGCGTCGTCCCAGCTGCGGTCCCAGTCGAGCGTGTTCGTGGTGAAGGAGAGGTTGATGATGTCGGCGCCGTTGTCGACCGCCCATCGCATGGCCTTCGCGACCTGCTCGGTGAAGGGCACCGCCGCAGCGGCGCCGAAGCCGACCGAGATCGACAGCAGATTCGCCTCGGGCGCCACGCCGATCATGCCCGTGCCGTCGGCGGCCCCGCGACCGGCGGCCAGCGACGCCACCCAGGATCCGTGGTTCCCGTCGACCGCTCCCAGTGGCGTGCGGCCGTCCGGCGAACCGGCGCCGGAGACGTCTGTCCCGCCCACCACGGCTCCGTCGAACGTGCCCGGGACCTTGCCGATGCCCGTGTCGATCACCGCGATGGTCACGCCCTCTCCCCTGGTGGTCTGCCAGGCCTCGCGGATGCGCGCTCCGTCGAGCCAGTACTCCGCGGCGCGCGTGGGGTCCTGCGGGTCGTCGGCGACCGGCGGCGGAGTCGCCGCGCCGAGGAGCAGCACGGATGCCACCACCGCCGCAGCGGCGACGGCACTGCGCAGCATCCGCCCCGGGCTCATGCCGATGACGCCTCGGGGTCGCGGAGCGCCGCGCCGGGGTCGTCGCAGCGGCAGACGTCGGGTGACCAGCTGGAGCGCGCGAGCGCCTCGTCGCCGATCGGGTTCACCCCGGGTCCCGCGGCCAGCGCGTGGCCCGCCAGGGCGTGCAGGCATTTCACACGGGCCGGCATGCCCCCTGCGGAGACCCCGTCGATCTCCGGCACGTCGCCGAAGCCGGCACGGTCGGCGAGATACGCCTCGTGCGCGGCCAGGTAGGCCGCTGCGATGTCGGCGTCGTCGGCGAGCAGGGCTGCGAGCTCGGGCATGACCTGGGTGGCCTCGAGGGTCGACATCGCCGCGGTGGCCGCGGGATGCGTGAGGTAGTAGAACGTCGGGAAGGGCGTGCCGTCAGGCAGCCGCGGCGTCGTCGCGACCACGGTCGGGTTGCCGCACGCGCAGCGCGCCGCGATGCCCACGACGCCGCGGGCCTGACGCCCCAGCTGGGCAGAGACCACGGCGATCTCGGCGGGCGTGGGGGCAGGGAAGGGCGGGGTGGTCACCCGACAAGCGTACGGGAGCAGTCGGGGAGGATGCTCGGAGCCGCGCGGGCCGCGACCGCGGTCAGCGCGCGACGACGGCGGTGTCGCTGAGACCGGCCGAGGTGAGGGTCCGCAGCAGCTGCGGCATCCAGTCCGAGGGCTTCTCCTCGAGCGTGTCGCTGACCGGCCCCTGTTCCTGGGGCAGCGCGGCGGGGTCGAGGTCGTTGTCGATCAGGTAGACGACCTCGCCGGGCTTCACGTAGTAGAGACGCTCTCGGGCCTGGGTCGTGATGTACGCCGGGTCGTTCCAGCGCTCGCGCTCCTTCTGCAGTGCGGTGATCTCGTCCTCCGACACCTGGATCGAGTGCTCGAGCGCGGCGATCTTCTGCCGCTGGTCGATGTAGGTGCCGAGCGTCGGCACGAGCACCCACGCACCCAGCACGACGAGCGACAGCATGATGACGGAGAAGGCCGAGAGCCGGATGCCGGATGCCCACTCCCGGACGTCGACCCGCCTCTCCGCGGCGCCTCGCGACGAGCCACGGGGGGAACGAGCGGCGCGCGGAGCCGTGGCCGCCGTCGACGGGGTGCCGAGCGAGGACCCCGCGGACGCCGAAGGAGGAGCCGGTCGTCGTGCCACGGCTCCTCCTCCTGGTTCAGACCTCTCAGGCCTGGTGGATCGTCTTCAGCTGCGCTCAGCCCTGGTAACGGGGGAAGGCGGAGCGGCCGGCGAACACCGCGGCGTCGCCCAGCTCCTCCTCGATGCGCAGAAGCTGATTGTACTTCGCGACGCGCTCGCTGCGAGCAGGCGCACCCGCCTTGATCTGACCCGCGTTCGTCGCCACGACGAGATCGGCGATCGTGGTGTCCTCGGTCTCGCCCGAGCGGTGCGACAGCATTGCGGTGTAGCCGGAGCGCTGTGCGAGGCTGACGGCGTCGAACGTCTCGGTCAGGGTGCCGATCTGGTTGACCTTGACGAGCAGCGAGTTGGCGACGCCGCGCTTGATGCCGTCGGCGAGGCGGGTCGGGTTCGTGACGAACAGGTCGTCTCCGACGAGCTGGACCTTCGAGCCCAGCGCGTCCGTGAGGAGCTTCCAGTTGTCCCAGTCGTCCTCGGCGAGCGCGTCCTCGATCGTGACGATCGGGAAGTCGTTGACGAGGCCCTGGTAGTACTCGATCAGCTCGGGGCCGCTCCAGTCCTTGTTGTCGAGGCGGTACACGCCGTCGGAGAAGAACTCCGTCGCGGCGACGTCGAGGCCGAGTGCGATGTCGGTGCCTGGCGTGAAGCCGGCCTTCTCGATGGCCTTGACCAGGAAGTCGAGGCCCTCGCGGTTGCTCGGCAGGTCGGGGGCGAAGCCGCCCTCGTCGCCGAGGCCCGTCGCGTAGCCGGCGGCCTTCAGCTCGCTGCGCAGCACGTGGTAGGTCTCGACGCCCCAGCGCAGCGACTCGGAGTAGGTCTCGGCGCCGATCGGCGCGAGGAAGAACTCCTGCATGTCGATGCCGTTGTCGGCGTGCTCGCCGCCGTTGATGACGTTGAACAGCGGCACGGGCAGGACGTGCGCGTTGGGTCCGCCGAGGTAGCGGAACAGCGGCAGGTCGGCCGAGTCGGCGGCGGCCTTCGCGACGGCGAGGCTCACGCCGAGGATGGCGTTGGCACCGGTGCGCTGCTTGTTCTCGGTGCCGTCGGTCTCGATGAGGATCTCGTCGACGATGCGCTGCTCGCTCGCCTCGACGCCCTCGAGGGCCGGGCCGAGCTCGTCGATGACGGCCTCGACGGCCTTGAGCACGCCCTTGCCGCCATAGCGGGCCTTGTCGCCGTCGCGCAGCTCGTACGCCTCGAACGCGCCGGTGGATGCACCGGACGGGACGGCCGCCCGCTGGACGACGCCGTCGTCAAGGAGCACCTCCACCTCGACGGTCGGGTTTCCGCGCGAGTCGAGAATCTCGCGTGCGCCTACAGCCTCGATCAGTGCCACTGATGTGCTCCTTGTTCAGAGAGGAAGATGTGTGGAGCGTCGTCGATCCGCGCCCAGTCTAGCCCGCCGGCCGCTCCGGCCAGGGGGTGGCGTCCGGGCTCAGACGACCACGGCCAGGGCCACGCCGTCCCACCCCTTCACCCCGACCGTCTGCAGCGCTGTGGCGTCGAAGCGGGGGTCCTCCCCCAGCATCCGCAGGCCCTCGCGCGTGCCGACCACCTTGGGGTCTGTGCTGTCGTCGCGCACGATCTCGCCCTCGCGCCCGATGTTGTCGAGCACGATCACGGTGCCGGGGTGCCCGAGCTTCGCGGCCCAGTCGAGGTAGGTGGTGTTGGACTCCTTGTCGGCGTCGATGAACACGAGGTCGAAGCCGCCGTCGAGCGTCGGCAGCACGTCGGCTCCGCGGCCGACGCGAATGTCGACGCGGTCGCCGACGCCGGCCGCATCGATGCTCGCCCTCGCGACCGCGGCGTTGTCGGCCTCGGCCTCGACCGTGACGACCCGCCCCTCCGGCCCGACGGCCCTCGCCATCCAGATGGTCGAGTAGCCGCCGAGTGTGCCGATCTCGAGCACCCGCCGGGCGCCGCTGATGCGCACCAGCAGGTTCAGCAGCTTGCCGCCGACCGGCGCGACCTCGATCTCGGGCAGTCCCGCCTCGCGCTGGGCGTCCAGCGCCGCCTCCAGCTGCGGATCGCGCCCGACGAGGAGGTCGGCGAGATAGGCGTCGGCGTGCGACCAGGCTGAGGGCGTGGATTCCATGCCCTCAGCCAACCGCGATGCGGACGAGGGCGTCAAGGGGCGACGGACGGGGATGCCGAAGCATCCGTCTCGCCGACCCGCGTCGTCCTGACCGGTGCCGCACCGAGCTCGGGCTGACGCCGGAACTGACCGGTGACGAGGAGCACCGCGACGACGACGGCCGCCGCCACCCACCCCGCGACTCCGAGAGGGCCGGCGAGCGCGAGGTCGGGCTGTCCGGCGGCGACGATGAGGATGAGCCCCGCCGACGCGTTCAGTGATCCGTGCGCCACGACCGCCGGCCAGATCGAGGCGGACCGCAACCGCAGCCACCCCAGCAGCACGCCCCAGGCGACGCACCCGACGGTCATGAACAGCACACCGGAGACGTCGGTCCGGCCGAAGTTGTAGCCCAGGAGGATCACCGGGCTGTGCCAGAGCCCCCAGATGACTCCGCTGACGAGCAGTGCCGGCCCCGTGCCGAGCGGTCGGAGGGCGGGCAGGAGCCATCCGCGCCATCCCAGCTCCTCGCCGAGCGCCGGGACGCTGTTGACGAGGGCGGCGACGGGGATGATCGCGAGCTGCGAGATCACGACGAGACCGATCGGCGGCATCGGCGCCCCTGCCGGGAGCGCCTGTTCGATCTGCGCCGCGAGGCCCGCGAACGTGAAGTCGAGCTGCACGATGCCGAGCGCGACCGCGATGAGGATGCCGAACGCCACCACGACCGGCGGACCGAGCCAGCCGATCAGCAGCAGCCAGACGACGCGCCTCGCCGGCCGCAGCGGCCAGAACCCGAGGAACCGCAGCCGGGTGCCGCGCGCGGGTGCCCCGAGCGCGAACGTGACGATCAGCGCGGCGACGGCAGGCGTGAGCATCATGACGACGAGGAGCACGGGAGCCAGCGGTTCGGCGAGGCCGTCGCCGAGCCACAGCGGCAACGCGACGAGCCAGGCGAGCCCGCATGCGAGAAGCACGAAGGCGAGCACCGGCGCCCAGCGGACCTTCTGCGCCGCGGTCATCAGTCGCCCTCCTCTGTCGCGGCGGCCGGGCCCCCGGCGTCTCGGTCGACATAGGTCCGCAGCAGCGCGGCCCCTTCCTCGGCCCCGTCGATCGTGACGAGGAAGGACGCGCGTTCCCGGCGCGACACCTCGATCGCCGGACCTCGCCGCGTCACGATGCCGGTGCGGCCGTCGGTGGAGATTCGCCATCCCCAGCCGCCGAAGTCGCCGAACGGCGAGACGTCGATCGCGCGCACATCGACGATCTCGTGGACCGGGATGTCGACGCGCGGTCGCCCGAGCAGGGAGCGGGCGCTGAAGCCCTCGGGGGTGATGCTCACGCGGTACGAGGCGGTGGCCGCGAGCGCGACCGCCACGACGAGCGCGCCCACCGCGACGACCCACCAGCCGGCGACGCCGAGCGACAGCATGGTCGCGGCGAGCACGATCATCCCGGCCAGAACGAGCCCCAGAAGGATCAGCGCACCCCGCGGCATCGTGGTCGTCGCGAGCCAGACGACGCGCTCGGCGGCGCCGACGCTGACGTCCTGCCGCGGTGCGAGCGGTCGCCCGGCGGGGGTGCGGTAGCGCGGCTGCACCAACCAGGCGGCACCTCCGACGACGAGGAGGGCCGCCAGGGCCGCAGCCGTGACGCCGCCGACGCCCGGCACCTCCGCCCCGGGAGCGAGATCGCGCTGGATCCACAGGGAGCCGAGACTCGTGACCGCGGCGAACGCCGACATGCCTGCGGCGAGCGCGCCCATCAGCCGGGCGGCGCCACCCCACTGATCACGCACGGCGACCAGTGTCGTCACCACCAGGAGGAGGGGCACCCCGAGGCCGACTCCCACGAGGAGCCACAGGTACAGGGAGGCCGGGCCGAAGCCGTCGGCCCCGCCCGTGCCCCAGTGCACGGCGACGGGCTCGGTGAAGGCCGGCAGCCATCCGGAGAGCACGACGGCGGCCACGGCCACGATGACGACGGGTACGACGATCGCGACCAGGGTGAAGAGCAGGCGTGCCCGCCGGAGCGGGGTGCCGGAAGCGGGTCGGGGGCCGGTGGACGTCATGGCTGTGCCTCCTCTGGGTCGTGCGTCGCCGCGCGGCTGCGCGTCGAGCTCTGCGCGGCGCCCGGACGGGGCCGGGCGTCGGCGTGTGTGCGGATGATGCCGGCGAGGATCTCGGCGGAGACCCCCATCTGCGCGGCGCGCTCCACGAGGTCGTCGATCTCGTGCGCGAGGTCGGCGAGCGGCGCGGCTGCGGCCGAGATGACCGCTCCGCGCCCGCGGCGGAGATCGATGAGCCCCTCGTCGCGCAGCCCCTGGTACGCGTGCAGGACCGTGTGCTGGTTGATGCGCAGCGCGGTCGCGACGTCGCGGGCGGCGGGGAGCCGGTCGCCCGGGGCGAGGACGCCCGCGAGCAGATCGGCGCGGATCGATGCCGCCACCTGGTCGTAGAGCGGCCGGGGGCTCTCGGGGTCGACTCTGATCAGCATCCGCGCACCTCCTCGTCCTTCGCTAATAATTCTATGTGAACTATAACAACTGTGGCAATCTCCAGAAGAGTTCGGATGGTGCGCTCCTCTGCCGCACACTGTCGGGATGCGCATCACCCCACGCCGTCTCGCGATCGGCATGAGCCTCTGGGCACCGAACCTCTTCAGCGGCATCCGCGTCCGTCGGTTCTCGGACGACTGGACCCGCGCGACCGTCGAACTGCACGTCAACGTCGTGACCCGCAATTACGTGAAGACCGCGTTCGGCGGATCGATGTCGGCGATGACGGACCCGTACTTCTTCATGCTCGTGATGCATCAGCTCGGCCGCGACTACGTCGTGTGGGACACCCGCGGCGAGATCGAGTTCGTCAAGCCGGGGCGCGGGGTGCTCACGGCCGAGTTCGAGGTGACGCGCGAGAAGGCCGACAAGCTGCGAGCCCGCGCCGCAGGCGGCGCCAAGGTGCGGGAATGGTTCGAGACGGTGATCACCGACAGCGACGGAGACGTGGTCGCCCGGGTGCGGCGCGAGGTGTACGTGCGCGAGAAGAAGCGGGTGACGGCCGCCCGATCCTGATGTGCGCGCGCTTCGCGACACCGCCCGTTCATCCGCGCGTGCCACGATGATCCCGTGCCCCTCGCCCGCCGACTGAGCCTCCCCGACGCCGTCGCGATCGGTCTCGGATCGATGATCGGCGCCGGCGTGTTCTCGGTGTGGGGTCCGGCCATCGGAGTCGCCGGCAACGGCATCCTCGTCGCTCTGGTCATCGCCGCCGTCGTCGCCTACTGCAACGCCACCGCCTCGGCCCAGCTCGCCGCCGTGCATCCCGTCGCCGGCGGCACCTACGCGTACGCGCGGGCGGAGATCGGCCCCTGGTGGGGGTTCGTGGCCGGATGGAGCTTCGTGATCGGCAAGATCGCGAGCTGCGCGGCGATGGCGCTCACCTTCGCCGCCTACGCGGCGCCCGCGGGGTGGCAGGTGCCGGTGGCCGTGGTCGCCGTCGCAGCTCTCGTCGTCGTGAACTGCTTCGGCGTGACCCGCACGGCGCTGCTCACCCGCATCCTCGTCGCATGCTCGCTTGTCGGACTGGCCGTCGTCGTGGCGATCGGCGCGGGGTCGATCGGGATCAGCGAGCCGACGCCGTTGCCCGCCACGAACGCCTACGGCGTGCTGCAGGGCGCGGGGCTGCTGTTCTTCGCGTTCGCCGGGTACGCGCGCGTCGCGACGCTCGGCGAGGAGGTCGTCGACCCCGCGAGGACGATCCCCCGCGCGATCGTCCTCGCCCTGGGCAGTGCCGTCGTCGTGTACGCCGCTGTCGGGATCACGGTGATGCTGACGCTCGGAGCGGATGCCGCGGCGACGACCGCTCCGCTCGCCGAGGTGGTCGCGGCGAGCGAGTGGTCGGCGCTCGGTCCCGTCGTGCGGATCACCGCGGCAGCCGCGTCGCTCGGCGCGCTGCTCGCTCTGCTCACCGGCATCGGGCGCACCGCCCTCGCGATGGCACGCGAGAGTGATCTGCCGCGCGTCCTCGCCCGGATCGACGACCGGTGGCAGGTGCCGCGCCGCGCGGAGATCGCCGTCGGCGTCGTCGTGATCGGCATCGTGATGCTCGGCGATCTGCGAGAGACCATCGGCTTCTCGTCGTTCGGGGTGCTTCTCTACTACCTCATCGCGAACGCCGCCGCGTTCCGACAGGCGGGGCCGGTGCGGCGGTACCCTCGTGCGCTGCAGGTCGTCGGCGCACTCGGGTGCCTGCTGCTCGTGAACACACTGCCGGTCGTGGCGTCGCTGGTCGGCACGGCGGTGGTGCTGCTCGGCATCCTCTGCCGCGCGATACGGCTGCGGCTCGCGGTCAGCGCGCAGCCTCCGGACGGCGACGGACGCTGAGCGCGGTCTCCGCGCCTCGGACCACTGCGGGAAGCAGCGCGTCGGCCGTGCGACGGTAGCCGAGAGGACTCGGGTGGAAACGGTCGAGACTGAACATCGCGTCGGGGTCGTCGAAGAACATGGGTCCGACGGCGCGGCGCAGGTCGACCGCGACGGCACCCGCGTCGCGCGCCGTGGCGGTCTGCGCCTCGGCCAGCCGACGGGAGAGGCTCGATACGAGCCGACGCAGCGGCTGCGGCACCGGACGGAGCGCGCCGAGGTCGGGGCACGTCCCCACCACGACCTCGGCACCGCGGGCTCGCAGCTCGTCGATCGCGTGACGGAGGTGCCGCGTCGAGGTCGACACGGGCAGCCGGTGGGTCACGTCGTTGCCGCCGACCACGATCACGGCGACATCCGGCGCATAGCCGGCGGGAAGGAGTGCGAGCTGCGCGTCGAGGTCGGGCGACTCCGAGCCCACCACGGCGCCGGTCCGCAAGCGCACCGGGCGGTGCAGGCGGCGACCGAGCCCTTTCGCGAGCCGACCACCCAGGGTCTCCTTGCGCCGCTCGGCCCCGAGCCCTGCCGCGAGGGAGTCGCCGAGCACGAGCAGGTCGACGGGGTCGCCCTCGAGTGCGCGGCGCCAGACTCGGTCGGCGTCGATCGACTCCTCGCCCAGGGGCTTGCCGATGCGGCGACGGGCGATCGCCGCCTGGCGCCGCAGCACGGCGCCGACGCCGAACGCGGTGGTGACGGCCACGACGCCGATCCCGGCGAGAACGGCGATGGACGATCGGCGCATGCGCTGATTCGACCCCACGGTCGTGAACGCGGCGTGAACGGAATCCGGGAGACGCTGGGCCGGGTACTCCGCACCGCGGCCGTCAGCTGAGCGGCTTGAGCTCCAGGTCGGAGGCGCCGGCGCTCACGGTCGCGAAGGCCGTGTAGCCGTCGGCGGCAGAGCGCTCCAGCAGCGCCTTGACGTTCTTGGTGCGCCGTTCGAGCCGCACGCGGGCACCGGACGCGACGAGCGCGGCCTTGTGCCGGACGAGCTCCCCGACCGGCACGTCGGCGTCGTGGATCAGCACGACGGCGCGCTCCTCGGCATCCGTCGCGTCCGCGACGAGGTCGACGAGGCGCTCGAAGCCGAGCGAGAACCCGACCGCCGCGACCTGCTGTCCGAGGAAGCGGCCGATCATGCCGTCGTAGCGACCTCCGCCGCCCAGCGAGTAGCCGACCGAGGGGTGCGCGAGCTCGAAGATCGTGCCCGTGTAGTAGCCCATGCCCCGAACGAGGAACGGGTCGAAGACGAGGGGGATGTCGGTGACGTCGGCGGAGGGAGCGTCCGGAGCGAGACCCGCTGCCACGGCGTCTCCGATGCCGACGAGGTGCGCGACGATGTCGTCGGGCGCTCCGTCGGGCAGCGCCTTGCGGATCTGCCTCTCGCCGAACGGGTTGTACTCCATGGTCTGCGGACGCTGCAGGAACGCCTCGAACGCGTCGACAGCGGATGCCGCGGCGCCCCGCTCGCGGAGCTCCGCCGCCACACCCTCGACGCCGATCTTGTCGAGCTTGTCGATCGTGATGAGCACGCCGGGGCGCTCCTCGGCGGTGAAGCCGAAGCTGTCGAGCATCCAGTCGAGCGCGCGGCGGTCGTTGATGCGCACCGTCGCCCCCTCGAGACCGAGCGCGCCCGTGGCGTCGAGCGAGGCCACCATGAGCTCGGCCTCGGCCCGCGACGAGTCGTCGCCGATGATGTCGATGTCGCACTGCACGAACTGGCGGTAGCGCCCCTTCTGCGGGCGCTCGGCGCGCCAGACCGGCCCGATCTGGATCGCACGGAACACACCGGGCAACTGTCCGCGGTTGCTCGCGTAGAAGCGCGCGAGCGGCACGGTGAGGTCGTAGCGCAGCCCCAGGTCGGCGAGCGCGCCCTGGTCGTCGGCCGCCGCCCTGATCGCCTCGGCGTCGAGGCCGCGACGCAGCACGTTGTAGGCCAGCTTCTCGTTGTCTCCGCCGATGCCGGCGTGCAGGCGCGAGTACTCCTCGAGCGCCGGGGTCTCGATCTCGTCGAAGCCGTGCGCGCGGTAGCGGTCGCGGATGACGGAGAGCACCCGCTCGCGGCGGGCCTTGTCGGCGGGGAGGATGTCGCGCATGCCGCGCGGCGGGTTCACAGTAGCCACGTCTCCATCTTCCCAGGTCGGAGACGCACGCCCGTCCCGGTCGGAGACGGATGCAGTGGCCTCAGCCCTCGACCTCCGCGGCGCGCACCTCGTCCTCGAGGAGGCGCAGACGCTCGCGCAGTGCCCGCTCGGCGTCCCACCCACGCTCGCGGGCGAGGGAGACGAGGACGAGCATGGCATCGCCGAGCTCGCCTTCGGACGAGGGGTGGGGGCCGGACGATGGCTGGGTCCCGGACGCGTCGGGCGTGACGCCGACACCGGCTGCACGTCCGACGAGCTTCTGCGCGAGCGCGAGGGCCGGCATCCCGCGCGGCACGCCGTCGAGCACGCTGGTCCTCGTGCGTTTCTCGGCCGCCTTCGCCGCGTTCCAGTGCACGAGCACCTCGTCGGGCGTGGTCGCGACCTCGCCCGCGAAGACATGGGGATGGCGCCTGACCATCTTCTCGGTGAGGGTCTGGGCCACGTCGTCGATGTCGAACGGATCGTCGGGGTCCTGCGCAGCGATCGCCGAGTGGAAGAGCACCTGCCACAGCAGATCGCCGAGCTCTTCGCGCAGGTCGTCTCTCGTGCCGCTCTCGACGGCCTCGATCACCTCGTGCGACTCCTCGATGAGGTACGGCACGAGATCGCGATGCGTGATGCGCTGCGACCACACGCAGCGCTCCCTGACCGCGCGCATCGTGTCGGCTGCCGCTCGCAGCGGATCGGTCTGGGAATCTTCGGTCACGGCTGCTCCTCGGTGCGGGTCCTCGGTTCGGATCGACTCTCTCATGTCTCGCGCCGTCATGCGTGCAGGGCACCGCTCCCGACCCGGCTACGCTCGTGTGCGTGACCCCCGCACAGAGTTTTCCCGAGCCCACCGACACCTCGGCCATCCGCATCATCGGCCGATTCGAAGCGGGCCGCGGCATTCCGGACGCCATGCGCTCCGACGTGAGAATGCTCGGCGGTCTCCTCGGCCAGGTGCTGCGCGAAGCCGGAGGCGACGAGCTGTTCGCCGACGTCGAGCGCCTCCGTCTCGCCACCATCCAGGCGTACGACGAGGAGACGTCCGATGCGTTCGACCGCGCTGCGGCGATCGCGGAATCGTTCACGATCGAGCGCGCCGACGAGGTCGCCCGCGCCTTCACGTGCTACTTCCACCTGGTCAACCTCGCCGAGGAGCACCAGCGCGTGCGCGTGCTGCGCGAGCGCGCCGGCCAGCCCGGTCGCGAGGACGCCGCCGACACCGTCGCGACCGCCTACGCCCGACTGAAGTCCGAGGTGGGCGACGATGAAGCGCGCCGCCGCCTGCAGAGCCTGCGCTTCCACCCCGTGTTCACCGCGCACCCCACCGAGGCCCGCCGGCGCGCCGTGTCGTCGAGCATCCGCCGTCTCTCCGAGCTGCTCACCCAGCACGACGCCGCGAGCGAGAGCGGCGCGGAGCAGCACCGGGCGCGCCGCCGCATGCTCGAGGAGATCGAGACCCTGTGGCGCACCGCGCCGCTGCGCGCGCAGAAGCCCTCGCCCACCGATGAGGTGCGCACGGTCATGAGCGTGTTCGACGAGACGCTGTTCACGACGGTGCCGCACGTGTACCGCCGCATCGACGACGCCCTGCGCGGCGACGACTCGGGCGCGAGCGAGCCCGTCGTGCCGGCTTTCGTGCGCGTCGGCTCCTGGGTCGGCGGCGACCGCGACGGCAACCCGTTCGTCACGGCATCCGTCACCAGGGAGGCGTCGCAGATCGCCTCCGATCACGTGCTCCGCGGACTCGAGCGCGCCCTGGAGCGCATCGGCCGCACGCTGACGCTGGATGCCGAGGACACGCCGCCCAGCGACGAGGTGCTCGCTCTGTGGGAGCGCTTCGCGACCGCCGAGCCCGGACTCGCCGACGAGCTCGCCGCGCGGTCGCCCGGCGAGCCGCACCGCCGTGTCGTGCTCGCCCTCGCGCATCGCGTCGGCGCCACCCGTCGCGGCGACGACGAGCGGTACGGCGCCCCCGAGGAACTCCTCGCCGATCTCCGCGCGGTGCAGTCGTCGCTCGCGGATGCCGGCGCCCGCCGTCACGCGTTCGGCGGTGTGCAGCACCTCATCTGGCAGGTCGAGACGTACGGCTTCCACCTGACCGAGCTCGAGGTGCGTCAGCACTCGCAGGTGCACGCGAAGGCGCTGGCCGAGCTCTCCGGTGACGAGCCGGTGAGCGCCCAGACCGAGGAGGTCCTCGAGGTCTTCCGCGCGATCGCCGACATCCAGCGCGACCGCGGTCTGCGTGCGGCCGGTCGCTACGTCGTGTCGTTCACGCAGGCGGCGTCCGACCTCGCGAACGTGTACACGCTCGCCCGCCACGCGCTCGGCGACGACGCCCCGGTGCTCGACGTGGTGCCGCTGTTCGAGACCTTCGCCGACCTGCAGGCCGCGCCCGCGATCCTCGCCGAGGCCGTCACGTTCCCCGAGTTCCGCGAGCGCATGGCCGCCACCGGCAACCGCCTCGAGGTCATGCTGGGGTACTCCGACTCGTCGAAGGACGTCGGCCCGGTCGCCGCGAACCTCGCGCTGTACGAGGCCCAGGAGAAGATCGCGCTCTGGGCCAAGGAGTCCGGCATCGAGCTGACGCTGTTCCACGGTCGGGGCGGTGCTCTCGGCCGCGGCGGCGGCCCCGCGAACTCCGCGATCCTCGCGCAGCCGCCCCACTCGGTGGACGGCCGTTTCAAGCTCACCGAGCAGGGCGAGGTCATCTTCGCCCGCTACGGCGAGCCGGCGATCGCGATGCGTCACATCGATCAGGTCGCCGCAGCGACGCTGCTCGCCTCCTCCCCCGCCGTCGAGCAGCGCACGAGCGACGCCGCGCGCCGCTTCGCCGACATCGCCGAGGTCATGGACCGCTCGTCCCGTAAGCGGTTCTTCTCGCTCGTCAAGGCCGACGGCTTCGCCCCGTGGTTCGCGACCGTGACGCCGATGGAGGAGATCGGGCTGCTCGCGCTGGGCTCGCGCCCCGCGCGGCGCGGCCTGTCGGTGGAGTCGCTGGAAGACCTGCGGGCGATCCCGTGGGTGTTCGCGTGGACGCAGGCGCGCATCAACCTCGCCGGGTGGTTCGGTCTCGGCACGGCCCTCGCCGCCGTCGGCGACGAGCAGCGGCTGGCCGAGGCGTATCGCGAGTGGCCGCTGCTGCACACCATGATCGACAACGTCGCGATGAGCCTCGCGAAGACCGACGAGCGCATCGCCCGCCAGTACCTGGCACTCGGCGACCGCGACGATCTCGCGCAGCTCGTGCTCGACGAGCTGGCGCTCACCCGCGAGTGGGTCATCCGTCTCACCGGCGGCGTCGGCCTGCTCGAGAACAAGCCGATCCTGCAGCGCGCCGTGCAGCTGCGCACGCCGTACGTCGATGCGCTGTCGCTGCTGCAGCTGCGCGCGCTGCGCGCGCTCCGCGACCCGGCCGAGGCCGTGGGCTCCGGATCGGAGGACGAGCAGCGTCGTCTGCTCCTGCTCTCGGTCAGCGGCGTGGCGGCCGGACTGCAGAACACCGGATGACGCGCATGTGCGACGCCTCCCTCGACCCGATCAGAAAGCCCTCTCGCGCGTGACCCCTTCACCTTCCCCCTCCGCCGACTTCCACCCGCTCGCCGACACCCTGCAGCCCGTCTTCGACACCGTGCTGGCGCGCAGCCCGCACGAGCCGGAGTTCCAGCAGGCCGTGCACGAAGTGCTGAACTCGATCGCCCCGGTGCTCGAACGGCATCCGGAGTACGTCGACGGCGGGATCGTCGAGCGCCTCGTCGAGCCGGAGCGGCAGATCCTGTTCCGCGTCCCGTGGGTCGACGACGCGGGACGGCTGCAGGTCGACCGCGGCTACCGCATCCAGTTCTCCTCGGTGCTCGGCCCGTACAAGGGCGGCCTGCGCTTCCACCCCTCGGTCAACCTGTCGATCATCAAGTTCCTCGGCTTCGAGCAGATCTTCAAGAACGCGCTCACCGGACAGGGCATCGGCGGCGGCAAGGGCGGATCCGACTTCGACCCGCACGGACGGTCGGATGCCGAGATCATGCGCTTCTGCCAGTCGTTCATGAGCGAGCTCTACCGTCACCTCGGCGAGCACACCGACGTGCCTGCCGGTGACATCGGCGTCGGCGGCCGCGAGATCGGCTACCTGTTCGGCCAGTACCGCAAGATCACCAACCGCCACGAGTCGGGCATGTTCACCGGCAAGGGCACCGGATGGGGCGGCGCCGAGGTGCGCACCGAAGCCACCGGGTACGGCGCGGTGTTCTTCGCGCAGGAGATGCTCGGCGTGCACGGCGACTCGCTCGACGGCAAGCGCGTCGCGGTCTCCGGCTCGGGCAACGTCGCGATCTACGCGATCCAGAAGGCCGCCCAGCTCGGGGCGACCGCCGTCACGGCATCCGACTCCTCCGGCTATGTCGTCGACGACGAGGGCATCGACGTCGATCTGCTGCGTCAGATCAAGGAGGTGGAGCGCGCCCGCATCGTCGAGTACGCGCGTCGCCGGCCGAGTGCCCGCTTCGTCGAGGGCGGCAGCGTGTGGGAGGTCCCTGTCGACATCGCGGTGCCCTCGGCGACGCAGAACGAGCTCGACCACGAAGCCGCTCAGGCGCTGATCGCGAACGGAGTCCGCGCCGTGTCCGAGGGCGCGAACATGCCGTGCGTCCCCTCGGCGATCGACGCCTTCCAGGCGGCCGGCGTGCTGTTCGCCCCCGGCAAGGCCGCGAACGCGGGCGGCGTGGCCACCTCGGCGCTCGAGATGAGCCAGAACGCCTCCCGTCAGCGCTGGAGCTTCGACGCGAGCGAGAACAAGCTGCGCGAGATCATGGCCGACATCCACCGGGCCGCGTTCGACGCCGCCGAGCGCTACGACGTCGCGGGCGACTACGTGGCGGGCGCCAACATCGCCGGCTTCGAGCGCGTGGCTGCCGCGATGCTCGCGCAGGGCGTCATCTGACGCCTTCCGGGTGTCGAATCGCGTGAATGGCAGCTCCCACGCGGGGAATGTTGCAATGCAAGCGATTCGAAACCCGCGGACGCCTCAGCGCTCGTCGACCGGCACCTTCACCACCTTGTTGTAGCCCGTCACCGCCTGGTTCTCGTCGAACGCGACCACCTTCTTGCGGAAGCCCTTCGTGATGACCGCGAGGTAGATGAGACCGAGCACCGTCCAGGTGATGCCGCCGATCAGCGCGTCGGGGTGCAGGTTCACCCACAGCAGCCCCGTCAGCAGCATGCCGATGCCCGGCATCACGATGTACGAGAAGATCTCCCGCGGCGTGCGGCGCAGACCCTTGCGGATGGCGAACCAGGCGATCACCGAGACGTTGACGAACGTGAACGCGATGAGCGCGCCGTAGTTGATCCACGCGGCGATCAGCTCGAGCGTGAACGGGATCGCGAGCAGCGAGATCGCCCCCACCAGCACGATGTTGAACGTCGGCGTGTGGGTGCGGCGGTTGATGTAGCCGAAGGCGCGCTGCGGCAGCACGTTGTTGCGCCCCATCACGAGCAGCATGCGCGAGACCGAGGCGTGCGAGGCGAGGCCCGACGCGAGAGTCGCGCAGAAACCAGCCGCGGTGAGCACCGCCATGAAGACGTCGCCGCCCACGAGGTCGCCGATGATCGGCAGGGTCGAGTCCTCGACGAACTGCATGTCGCCGCCGGGGGCGAACTCGTTCCAGTCGGGGAACCGCAGCTGCGACACGTACGAGGCCACGAGGAAGATCCCCCCGCCGAGGAGGACCGTGAGGAGGATCGCCTTGGGCATGATCTTCGGGTCCTTCGCCTCCTCCGCGTACATCGTCACCGCGTCGAAGCCGATGAACGAGAAGCAGACGATGGTGGCGCCCGTCAGCACCGCTCCCATGGTCACGTCGTCGTGCAGGAAGGCGCCGACCGAGAGGATCGTCGCCGCGCCCTCCCCGCGCATGAGCTGCGCGACGACGAGCACCACGAACACCACCATGACGACGATCGAGAACACGAGCAGGATCATGTTGAGGTTCGACGTGCCGCGCATGGTCATGTAGATGATGCTCGTGACGAGGATGCAGTAGAGCACGACCCAGATCCAGGCCGGGACGTCGGGGAACATCGCCTCGAGGTAGCTCTTGATGATGAGGCAGTTCACCATCGGCAGGAGCACGTAGTCGATCAGCGAGGTCCAGCCGACCATGAAGCCGAGGTTCGGATGGATCGACTCGCGCACGTAGGTGTAGGCGGATCCGGCGCTCGGGATGGCGCTGGCGATCTTGCCGTAGCTGATGGCGGTGAACACCATGACGATCAGCGCGACGAGGTACGCGGCCGGGACGACGTCGTTCGTGTCGCGCGCGACCATGCCGAAGGTGTCGAACACGACGGTGGGCGTCATGTAGCCGAGACCGAGTCCCACGATCGCCCACAGCCCGAGGTTGCGTCGGAGGGTTCCGCCTCCCTGCGCGAGCGGCTTGGTCTTCGTGGCCATATGTACTCCTCCGGGAACAGCGCAGGGGCCGGACTTCGGGTCGTCCGACGCTGAGCATCAGTATGGACCCGGGATATTCGTCAGCGGAAGAGCAAATCTCGTTCGAAATACGCATTTAACATGACGAACGAAGGCCGGATTCGAAGGCCGGGCTCACCATCCTTCCGAGAGCACCCGATCCAGCGAGGCGAGCACGTGGTCGGCGCTGTCCGCGGTCAGGCACAGCGGCGGCTTGACCTTGAGCACGTTCGACCTCTCCGAGGTCGTGAGGACGACGACCCCGAGCTCCCGCATCCGTTCGCAGATCGCCGCGGCCTCGGCGTCCGCCGGCTCCATCGTTTGCCTGTCGCGCACCAGCTCCACGCCGAGGTACAGGCCCGCGCCGTGCACGGGCCCGATCAGCGGATGCCGTCGCGCGAGCTCCCGGAACCCGTCAGCCAGCCGAGCACCGATCTCGCGGGCGTTGCTCTGCAGCCCGTCCGCCTCCATCGCGTCGAGCACGGCGATCCCCACCCGGCAGCTGAGCGTGCTGCCGCCCGCGGACGAGAAGAACTGCCCCTGGCTGCTGAGCGCGTCGGCGATCCGCTTCGAGGTGATGACGCCGCCGATCGGGAACCCGTTGCCCATGGGCTTCGCGATCGTGACGATGTCGGGCACGACGCCCGACTGCTCGAAGCCCCAGAACGTCGACCCCATGCGTCCGAACCCGACCTGGACCTCGTCGGCGATGCAGAGCCCACCGCGAGCACGCACGCGTTCGTAGGCTCCGGCGAGGTAGCCGTCGGGGAGCAGCACGCCGCCGGCATTGCCGAGCACGGATTCGCAGAGGAAAGCCGCGACGTCCCGCCCCTCGACGGCGAGTCGGTCGAGGTCGGCGTCGAGGTCCGCGAGGTAGAGGTGGGCCGTGTCGTCGCCGCGATAGGTGCCGCGGTAGCGGTTGGGCACGTCGGCGACGTGCACCCAGTCGGGACGCGTCTCGAGCGCGAAGGGGTTGTCGTACGCGCTGGTCGTGACCGCGTCGCTCGCCATGGTCCACCCGTGGTACGCCTCGCGGAGCGCGACGACCGTCCGACGCGCGGTGGCGGCCTGCGCGAGCCGGAGGGCGAGATCGACCGCCTCGGAGCCGCTGTTGACGAGCAGCACCGTGTCGAGCGCACTGCCCTCCGGCATCAGCGCGATGAGCCGCTCGCTGTACTCGGCGAGGTCGCGGAACAGGAAGCGCGAGTTGGTCGCGAGCGTGCGCAGCTGACGGCTCGCGGCCTCAGCCACGAGAGGGTGCGCGTGGCCGAGTCCGGCGACGTTGTTCACCATGTCGACGTAGGTGCGGCCCGTCGTGTCGATCAGGTGGTGGCGCCAGCCGCGCTCGATCTGCGGCGGACGCTCGTAATACCGTTCCTGCGCCTCGGCGAAGATGCGCTCTCTCCGACGCAGCTCCTCCTCCGCCTCGTCGTGCTCGGCGTGCGACGGGATGCCGAGCAGCGCGGCCGGATCCGCGGTGAGCCGCCGCCACGCGGGCACGCGGTCGGGGGTCACGAGGGCCGCGACGCCGCCCCGACCGTGGTGAGGAGGCGCGCCGATCCGCCGGACTCCGATCACGAGCACGGCGGGGTCCTCGGCCGCCGCGACCGTCGCGATCTGCTCGCCCGCTCCCACGAGCCGGCCTGCGGGCCCGCCACGCAGTCCTGAGCCGCGCAGTCCTGAGCCGCGCAGTTCCAGCACCCACCCGTCGTCCGCGACGAGGCGGAGGCCTGCGTCGTCGTCCTGCAGGTCGCCGGCCCACGGAGCGATGATGCGCGACTCCCGTCCGGGGGCCAGGTGCAGCTCGGTCTCGCCCGGCCACGTCGCCGCCGGATCGGCGGCATCGACCGCCGCACGGGTGAGTCGGAACGCGCCGTACGGCAGCACCGCGACGGCGGCTCCCCGAGCGTGCGCCTCGGCGACGAGGCTGGTCTCGGCCGCGGCATCCATCCAGCGTCCGGCGTCGAGCTCGGCCGATCCGACGCCCGCATCGACGACGACGAGTCCGCCGTCGAGGTCGGGAAGCAGTCCATGGGTCGCCCGCGGCCGGTCGGGCGCAGGCACGACGCCCAGTCGGTCCAGCACGTGCTCGACCGCCTCGGCGAGCGGCACGGCCGTGGCGGCGTCGAAGATCGCCTGCTCCGTCGCGACGCGCTCCCGCGCGTAGTCGTTGGCGCCGTCGATCGCGAGCTGCCGCCATCCACTGGCGACGAGCAGCGCCGCCCGCAGCACGATGAGCGGCCACACCGCCCGTGCTTCCGCCCGCTGCAGCAGCACACGGTCGTGGAAGGCGGCGATCGTGTCGAGCACCCGCAGCGGACGCTCCGGCTCGTGGTGCAGCATCGACGAGGCGCACACGGCGAGCTCCGCGACCCGCCATCCGAGTCCGAGGTCGCCGAGGTCGAGCACGACGTGCGGATGCAGCCGGGAGTCGGCTCCGCGGGCACCTGTCACGTTGTCATCGGTCAGGTCGCCGTGGATCGGCTGCACAGGGAGGTCGGACGCCACCGCGGCGAGCGCGGCGTGCGCCTCGTCCGCCGCCGACAGCACGCGCCGCCGCAGGTCGTCGTCGTCGATCGCGTCGGCGAGCGCGCGGACCTGGTCGTACGCGACGCGCATGTCCCACATCTGCTCCCGATCGAGTCCCGGATGCTGCAGATCGGCGAGCGCGGAGACGGATGCCGCGGCGAGCGCGCCGAACTCGGCGAGCACGACCGGAGCGAGGTAGCCCGCATCGACGATCGGCTCGCCCTCCGCGTACTCGCTGCGCCGTACCGCGAACCCCTGCCAGCGCTGGGTCAGCCGACCGTCGAGCCCGGCGAGCACCGCGGGCACGCGCACACCCGCCGCGCGGTACGCCTCGAGCGCAGCGTGCTGGGCATCGCGCGCCTCGTCGCCGAACACGGGGTTGTCGACCCGCAGCACACTGCGTCCGCCGTCGGCCTCGTGCAGCACGAAGTTGCGGTCCTGGTTGCTGCCGAGCTCGGTCGCCGTCGCCTCGATGCCGTAGCACGCGCGGGCGATCGCCTCGGCATCCTCCGTCGTGACGTCCGGGCGCACCAGGCCTGTGCCGGCGCTCACTCCCCACCCGCCGCTGCACCGTCGACACGCACGTCCTGGGCGTGCCTGGCCAGCGAGCTGCCGTAGCGCTCGGTGAGCTGCACCATGAGGTCGGGGGTGTCGCGGTCGACCCCGAACACATGGCCGGGGAAGTCGAGCTCGGGCTGCGCGGCGGCGATCTCGTCTTCGCGGTCCGGGGAGAGCAGTTGCACGGGGTCGCCGACGGCCACCCAGCCGATCGGCACCACGGTGCCCGACGGCAGCACCGCCCGCCGGTGCACGATCGCATTGACCCGCACCTCGCAGCGGTCGCCGACGATCGCGCCGTTGAAGATCCGCGCACCGGAGGCGAAGAAGACCTCTTCGCCCACCGTCGCGCCCGCGATGCTCGCGAGCGTGCCGATCAGTGTGTGCGGCCCGATGTGCACGGCGTTCGCCGCCGTCGCCCTGATCAGGGCGTTCTCCATCACGATGACGTGCTCGCCGATCGTGATCGGTCCGCCCTCGGCCGTGATGACCGCGCCGTGCAGGACCTGGCAGCCGGGCCCGATCTGCACGTCGCCGGAGATCACGGCGGTCGGAGCGATGACGGCGGTGTCGTGGATCCGGGGCCGAGCCCCGAGGTGCTCGTACAGCATGTCGTCAGCGTAGCGCCGACGAACGCGTGAGCGAGAGACCTACTTCCTGGTGGCGGCGCCTCGGCGCAGCATCCCGATCACGAGCGTCGCGAGGAACAGCACGACTCCCAGGACGGCCAGCCACAGCAGCCCCTTGATGACGAAGCCGAAGACCGCGAGACCGGCCCACAGGACGAGGAGGATGATCAGCAGTGCCCACATGCGTCCACTATCCCGCGGGTGCGCGGCACCGGTCACCCCGTTGACGTGCGGCTCGCCTGTCGCTAGTCCCGCTGCTACGCTGGCGCCCATGGCTGGCCTCTGACTCGATCCTCTCCCCCGCCGTTCGGCTGCGTTCCCGCGCGCCTCGGCACCTCCGATCGAAAGGAACCCCCATGCACGCTTCCCCTCTTCCCCTGCGCGGCAAGACCGCCCTCGTGACCGGCGTCTCGCGCCTCCGCGGCATCGGCTTCGCGACCGCCGTGCGCCTCGCGTCTCTCGGCGCGAACGTCGTGACCCACCATTACCGTCCGCACGACATCGACCAGCCGTGGGGCGCCGACAACCTCGACGCTGTGCGCGCGGGGATCGCCGACGCCCTCGCTACCGGTGCCGCGATGAGCGATCACCACGCCGATCTGCGCGATCCGGCGACGATCGAGCCGCTGCTCGACGCAGCATCCGCCCTGACGGGTCGTCTCGACATCCTCGTGTGCAATCAGGCTCTGACCGGAGGGGACGGCTCGATCTTCGACATGACGCCCGACCGGCTCGACGCCCACTGGCAGACCAACGCCCGCGCGTCGCTCCTGCTGACCGCGGGGCTCGCCCGGCGGCGGCAGACCGAACGGGGCGGCTCGCACGTCGATGTCGCACGGCCCGGCGACCGCGTCGCGGACCTCGGACCGTTCGACGCACCGACCGGCCACGTGATCTGGATGACCTCCGGTCAGGGACACGGCGCGATGGTCGGCGAGATCGCCTATGCGACGAGCAAGGCGGCGCTCGCCGGCATCACCCGGTCGGTCGCGAGGGAGCTGCTCGACGTCGGCATCGTGCTGAACACCGTCAACCCCGGTCCGGTGAACACGGGGTACCTCGATCCGGACACCACCGACCGCGATCTGTCGGGTGTCGCCGAATGGATCAGCGCGCAGCCGTTCGGTCGGGTGGGACGCCCCTCCGACCCCGCGAGCCTGATCGGTTGGCTCTGCACCCCGGACGGCTCCTGGGTGGTCGGTCAGGTGCTCACATCGGACGGCGGGTTCTCGCTCTGAGCCGTGGCCGCGAGGGGCGGTCACGGCTCAGCATCCTCACTCGGCCTTGACGGGCTCCGGGAAGATCGCCGTGAACAGCTGGCCGACCCACTCGAGCAGTTCCGCGTCGGGCAGGGGCTCGAGGCCCACGCCGACCGCGGCCGGCACGGTCGGCATCGGCACGACCAGCGCCTCGCCGCCCGCCACGAGCTTGGCCTTGGGGTAGAGCCGCTGCAGACGCACCTTGATCGAGTCCTCGAGGCGTGCCGGCGCGATGCGCAGGTTCGACCCCATGACCACGACGTCGGCGAGACCGGCTCGTGCGGCGCGGCGCCGCAGCCGGGCGACGGCGATCAGACCCTCGACCTCCTCGGGAGGCGTGCCGTAGCGGTCGGTGAGCTCGTCGATCACGAGGTCGATCGCGTCGTCCTTGGCGGTCGCGGCAGAGGCGGCGGAGAGCTTCTGGTACGCCTCAAGCCGCAGGCGCTCGCTGTCGATGTAGTGCTCCGGGATGCGGGCGTCGAGCGGCAGTTCCAGCCGCAGCTCCTGCCCGCTCTCGACCTCGTCGCCGCGGAACGTCGCGACGGCCTCGCCGATCATCCGCAGGTAGAGGTCGAATCCGACGCCGGCGATGTGCCCGGCCTGCTCGGCGCCGAGCATGTTGCCCGCTCCGCGCAGCTCGAGGTCCTTCAGGGCGACCTGCATGCCCGAACCGAGATCGTTGTTCACGGCGATGGTCTGCAGCCGATCGGCCGCCGTCTCGGAGAGCGGCTTCATGTCGTCGTAGAGGAAGTACGCGTAGGCGCGCTCACGTCCGCGGCCCACGCGTCCGCGGAGCTGGTGCAACTGGCTCAGGCCGTACTTGTCGGCACGGTCGATGATGATCGTGTTCGCGTTGGAGATGTCGAGGCCGGTCTCGATGATCGTCGTCGACACGAGCACGTCGAACTTGCGCTCCCAGAAGTCGTCGACGACCTGCTCGAGCTGGTGCTCGCCCATCTGCCCGTGAGCGACGGCGATGCGAGCCTCCGGCACGAGCTCCGCGAGCTGCGCGGCGACCCGCTGGATCGACTGCACGCGGTTGTGCACGAAGAACACCTGACCCTCACGCAGGATCTCGCGACGGATGGCGGCGGCGATCTGCTTGTCGCTGCGGGGGCCGACGAACGAGAGGATCGGATGCCGGTCCTCCGGCGGCGTCGCGAGGGTCGACATCTCGCGGATGCCCGTGACGGCCATCTCGAGGGTGCGCGGGATCGGGGTGGCGCTCATCGCGAGGATGTCGACATTCGTCTTCATCTTCTTGAGCGCGTCCTTGTGCTCGACACCGAACCGCTGCTCCTCGTCGATGATCATGAGGCCCAGGTCCTTGAACATCACCTGGTCGGTGAGGATGCGGTGCGTGCCGATGACCATGTCGACCGTGCCGTCGAGCAGCCCCTCGAGCGTCAGCCGCGCCTCCTTGTCGGTCTGGAAGCGCGACAGCGGCCGCACCTTGACCGGGAAGCCCGCGAACCGCTCCGTGAACGTCTCGAGGTGCTGCTTGACGAGCAGGGTGGTCGGCACGAGCATCGCGACCTGCTTGCCGTCCTGGATCGCCTTGAACGCCGCTCGTACGGCGACCTCGGTCTTGCCGAAGCCGACGTCGCCCGACAGCAGGCGGTCCATGGGGATGGGCCGCTCCATGTCGGCCTTGATCTCGTCGATGGTCTGCAGCTGGTCGTGCGTCTCGGCGAAGGGGAACGCCTCTTCGAGCTCACGCTGCCACGGGGTGTCGGGCCCGAAGGCGTGGCCCTTCGCGCTCATGCGTGCCGAGTAGAGCTTGACGAGCTCGACGGCGATGTCGCGCACGGCCTTGCGCGCCTTGCCCTTCGCCTGCGCCCAGTCGCTGCCGCCCATCTTCGACAGGGTCGGCGCCTCGCCGCCCACGTACTTCGACAGCAGGTCGAGCTGGTCCGTCGGCACGAACAGCTTGTCGCCCGGGTAGCCGCGCTTCGACGGCGCGTATTCGAGCACGAGGTAGTCGCGCGTCGACTTGGTCGCGTTGCGTCCGCCCGTCGACACCTCGCGCTTGGTCATCTCGACGAAGCGGCCGATGCCGTGCGTGTTGTGCACGACGAAGTCGCCCTGCTTGAGCTGCAGAGGGTCGACGACGTTCTTGCGCCGCGAGGCGAGCTTCTTCACGACGCGCTGGTCGCCGCCGATCGTGCGTCCGTAGAACTCGTTGTCGGTGAGGACGGCGAGCTTGGCGTCGGCGATCTGGAACCCGGACTCCACGGATCCCGTCACGAGCGTGGCGACCCCGGTGTCGGGAAGCTCGGTCAGCTGCTCAACGACCCGGGCGGCGATGCCCCGGTCGGACAGCACGTCGCGCGCCCGGTCGACGAGACCGGGACCGGTCGCGATCACGACGACGCGCCAGCCGTCCGACACCTTCGCCTCGACGAACGAGATCGCGCCGTCGACGTTGCCGTGGAATGACGGGATGACCGCCGCATCGATCGTCTCGGCATCCTCTCCCCCCATCGCGAAGGGACTGAGGCGCCACCAGACGCCGCCGCGCTCGCGCACGACCTCGCGGAGCCGCGCGATCGTGAGGAAGTCGCCGGCTCCGAGGTCGATGGGCGCGGAGGCGCCGGAGGTCGCGGCGCTCCAGGCGGCGTCGAGGAACTCGCGATTGGTCTCGCCGAGTGTGATGGCGCGGGCGCTGGAGCGCTCGGGATCGACGACCGCGGTGGCGGTGCCCTCGGGCAGGTACTCGACGAGCGACTTCAGCGGTCCGGCCACGGCGGGCAGCAGCGACTCCATCCCCTCGACGGGGATGCCCTCCGCCATCTTCTCGAGCATCCCGGCGATCGCGGGGAAGCCGCCGATGAGAGCACGCGCACGGTCGCGCACGTCCTGCGTGAGCAGCAGCTCGCGGCTCGGCGGGAGGTCGACGAGGGCGACGTCGCCGGGGAGGGAACGCTGGTCGGCGACCGAGAACGCACGGATCTGGTCGACCTCGTCGCCGAAGAACTCGACGCGGAACGGGTGCTCGGAGGTCGGCGGGAAGACGTCGAGGATGCCGCCGCGCACCGCGAACTCGCCGCGGCGCGACACCATGTCGACCCGGGAGTAGGCGCGCTCGACGAGCTGCTCGGCGACGTGGTCGAGCTCGTACCCGCGGGTGCCGACGGAGAGCTCGAGCGGCACGATGTCGCCGAGGTTGCCGGCGATGGGCTGCAGGGCCGCACGCACTGACGCCACGACGACGAGCGGGCGCTCCCCCGACCACTCGGCGATGCGGCGCAGGGTCTGCAATCGCTGGCCGACCGTGTCGGGGCTGGGGCTGAGCCGCTCATGCGGCAGCGTCTCCCACGCGGGGAAGGTGACGACCTCGGCCTCGGGCAGGTAGGCGGCGACAGCCTGCGACAGCGATTCGGCGCGGCGCCCCGTCGGGACGACGGCGAGCAGCGACGCCGGCTGCCCCGCGGCACGGCGCTTGTCGAGCAGCCCGGCGAGCGCGGGCGCGTCGAGCCCGTCGACCAGTCCGAGGTCGGCGTCGGTCTGCGCCCAGCGGAGGGCGTCACGATACAGAGACGCCTCTTCCAAGGCGCGCAGAATCCCCGGAACAGTCACCTGACAAGCCTAGCCGCGGCGTCCGACACTGCGGCGCGAACCCTCGCCTTCGCCGACGCGCTCGCCTTCGCCGAACCACCCCTTTGCGTGCGACCCACCCCCTTTGAGACCGCCTCTAAAGGGGCCGCTCGGGAGCAAGGGGGCCGCTCGGCGATCAGTAGGCTTTCGGGATGGAACCGGTCACCCTCACCACCGAGCGGCTCGTGCTGCACGCGCCCGGCGCCTCCGACGTCGACGCCATCGCCGAAGCGTGCCAGGATCCGGAGATCCCGCGCTGGACGACTGTGCCGAGCCCGTACTCGCGCACGGACGCGGAGGACTTCGTCCGTCTCATCGGCGAGTGGTGGGCCGACGGCAGCCAGACCGTCTGGGCGGCGTACCGAGACGGCGAGCTCGTCGCGTCTATCGGCCTTCACCACATCACCGATGCGGTCGGCGGCGGCGACGCCGAGCTCGGGTTCTGGGTCACGGCATCCGCACGCGGCAACGGCTACATCGTCGAGGCGGCGAGGGCGGTCATCGACTTCGGGTTCGGCGAGCTCGGCCTCGCACGCATCGTCTGGCGCGCGGTCGTCGGCAACGTGCCGTCGGCGCGGGCCGCCCGCGCGCTGGGCTTCCGCTACGAGGGGCTCGCCCGGCAGGCGCTCACGAGCAGGCGCGGTCGCGACGACGGCTGGTCCGCGGGGTTGCTCGCCACCGACGACCGCACCCCGATGGCCTGGCGCGTGCTGGACTGAGCCCCTCCCCTGGCCCGGTGTCGGAGGCGGGTGGCAGGATGGGCGCATGCCGGAGATGCCGGAAGTACAGGGCCTGACGACCTTCCTCGCCGACCGCGTGGTGGGGCGCACGATCACGCGAACGAGCGTCGGGGCGATCGCCGCGCTCAAGACCTACGATCCGCCGAACACGGCGCTGCACGGTGCCGAGATCACCGCGGCGACGCGGCGGGGCAAATTCATCGTGCTGTCGGCGGGCGACGACCTGCATCTGGTCTTCCACCTCGCGAAGGCCGGGTGGCTGCGCTGGTACGAGCTGCTGCCCGCCACCCTCCTCAAGCCGGGCAAGTCGCCGATCGCCCTGCGGGTGGCGTTCGACGACGACAGCGGGTTCGACCTCACCGAGGCGGGCACGAAGAAGTCGCTCGCCGTCTACGTCGTGCGCGACCCCGACCAGGTCCCGGGCATCGAACGGCTGGGGCCCGACCCCCTCGATGCCGACTTCACCCGTGAGGTCTTCGGCGACGTGCTCACCGGGCGACGGATGCAGATCAAGGGTCTCCTCCGCGACCAGGGCGTGATCGCCGGGATCGGCAACGCCTACTCCGACGAGATCCTGCACGCGGCGAAGATGTCACCGTATGCGATCGCTGACAAGCTCACCGACGACGAGGTCGATCGCCTCTACGCGGCGATGCAGTCGACGTTGACGGATGCCGTGGCGCAGGCGTCGGGCAAGCCTCCAGCCGACCTCAAGGATGCGAAGCGACGAGGGATGCAGGTGCACGCCCGTCGCGGTGAGACCTGCCCCGTCTGCGGGGACACCGTGCGGAGCGTGTTCTTCGCCGATCGCTCCCTCGAGTACTGCCCGACGTGCCAGACCGGCGGCAAGATCCTCGCCGACCGCCGCCTCTCGCGTCTGCTTAAGTGACCCGAGTCTGCTTCTCGTCGTGTTACGGGGAATGAACCCGGCGGTCACGCGGCTTGTACACTCAGAACATCAACGTGCTCCGGGGTCGGTGGGAATCCGAACCGGCGGTGACAGTCCGCGAGCGTCTCGATTCGTCGAGGTGCCGATCCGGTGGAAATCCGGAACCGACGGTGATGCGAGGCCCCGCCTCGCTAGTCCGGAAGGGAGGCAGCACGGTGGGCCGCCGCATGCGCGTTCCGCTCTTTCCTCCCTGCGACCCCTGAGTCCAGAGAGGAACACGGATGGCAGTGAACGAGGCGGAACGCCGGGCGATGACCCGCGCGCTCGAGCTCGCGACCCTGGGCCCGCGCGGAGTGAACCCGCAGGTGGGTGCCGTGATCCTCTCCCCCGACGGCGACGTGCTCGCCGAGGGCTGGCATCGAGGAGCCGGCACGCCGCACGCCGAGGTCGACGCGCTGTCGAAGCTCGCGCCGGGCGCTGGCGCCGGCGCGACGGCCGTCGTCACTCTCGAGCCCTGCAACCACACGGGTCGCACGGGCCCGTGCGCTGTCGCGCTGATCGAGGCCGGCGTCGCCAGGGTGGTCTACGCGCTCGACGACCCCGGGGCCGTCTCGGGCGGCGGAGCCGAACGGCTACGGGCGGCGGGCGTGAGCGTCGACTCCGGCGAGCAGCTCGACGCCGCGCACCGGATCATCGACGGCTGGCTCACCGCCCAGCGGCTCGGACGCCCGCACGTCACCGTGAAGTGGGCGCAGAGCCTCGACGGCCGCGCCGCGGCATCCGATGGATCCAGTCAGTGGATCACCGGCCCGGAGGCACGCGCCGACGTGCACCGACGTCGCGCCGGGGCCGACGCCATCGTCGTCGGCACCGGGACTCTGCTCGCCGACGACCCGTCGTTGACCGCTCGCGACGGCGACGACCTGTACCCGACGCAGCCCATCCCGGTCGTGATCGGGTCGCGTCCGGTACCCGCCGATGCGGCCGTCCGCCGGCATCCGCACACTCCCCTCGCCTACGACACGCACGATCTGCATGCCGTGCTCGCCGATCTGCAGGCGCGCGGCGTCCAGAGCGTGTTCGTCGAGGGCGGCCCCACCCTGGCCAGCGCGTTCGTGGCCGCGGGCCTCGCCGACCGCGTGCTCGCCTACGTCGCGCCGGTGCTGCTCGGCGGCGACCGGCTCGCGCTCATCGACATCGGCGTCGCCTCGATCGGCGAGGCGCGTCGCCTGACCGTCGACGAGTGGTTGCCGCTCGGCGCCGACCTGCTCGCGATCGCCCGCCCTGCCGTCGGCGGCGAACCGGCGCCACACGGGCGTCAGACTGCACACGGACCAGACATCTCGCACGAAGGAGCACGCTGATGTTCACGGGAATCATCGAGGAGATCGGCGAGATCACCGCCATCGAGCCCTCCGGCGACGGGTGGCGGCTCACCGTCCGCGCCCCGAAGGCAGCGGCGGATGCCGTGCACGGCGAGTCCATCGCGGTCTCCGGCGTGTGCCTCACCGTCGTCGGGTCGACGCCCGAGTCCTTCGACGCCGATGTCATGAAGCAGACCCTCGACGTCGCGGCGCTGGGCACGGCATCCGTCGGCACGCGCGTCAACATCGAGAAGGCCATGCCGGTCGGGGCCCGCCTCGGCGGCCACATCGTCCAGGGTCATGTCGACGGCACCGGCGCCGTGATCGACGTCCGCCCCGGCCAGGAGTGGAGCGTCCTGCGCATCTCGCTCCCCGCCGACCTCGCTCCCCTCGTCGTCGACAAGGGATCGATCTCGGTCGACGGCACATCGCTCACCGTCAGCGCGGTCAGCGCGCCCGATGCCGTCGAGGCCTGGTTCGAGGTGTCCCTCATCCCGGAGACGCTCGCCGCCACCACCCTCGGCACGCGCGCGGTCGGCGACCGCGTCAACCTCGAGACCGACATCCTCGCCCGGCACGTCGAGCGCCTGCTCGCGTTCCGGGCCGCAGCGGAAGGAGGCTCGCGATGAGCCTGTCCACCATCCCCGAGGCGCTGGACGCGCTGCGCGCGGGGCGTCCCGTCCTCGTCGCCGACGACGAGAACCGCGAGAACGAGGGCGACGTCGTGCTGTCGGCGCAGCTCGCGACCCCGGAATGGGTCGCCTGGACCGTGCGCTGGTCGTCGGGCTTCATCTGCGCCCCGATGCCGGCCGACCTCGCCGACTCGCTGAACCTGCCGCCCATGGTGGCCGCGAGCGAGGACGCCCGCTCGACCGCGTACACGGTCAGCGTGGATGCCGCCGAGGGCGTGACCACCGGCATCAGCGCCCACGATCGCGCGCACACGCTCACCGTGCTGGCGAACCCCGAGTCGACGGCCACGAGCATCATCCGCCCCGGTCACGTGCTCCCGCTGCGCGCGGTCGACGGCGGCGTGCGCGAACGCAACGGCCACACCGAGGCCGCGGTCGAGCTCATGAAGCTCGCGGGCCTGCACCCCGTCGGCGCGATCGCCGAGGTCGTGGCCGAGGACGGCAGCATGATGCGCCTTCCCGGTCTGCTGGAGCTGGGCGAGCGCGACGGCGTGCCCGTCATCACGATCGAGCAGCTCATCGCCCACCTGAACGAGACGGATCCCGCCGGCGCCGCCCCCGGCGTCGGGAGTCGTCGGGTGAGCCTCCGCGCCGACGCGACCGTGCCCACCACGCACGGAGTGTTCCGCTTCCTCGCCTACAAGGACCGCGTCACCGGCACCGATCACATCGCCGTCGTCTCGGGGGAGGTCGGCGAGACCGCGCTCGTGCGCGTGCACTCGGAGTGCCTGACCGGCGAGGCGTTCGGATCACTGAAGTGCGAGTGCGGACCCCAGCTGGACGCGGCGCTCGACGCGATCGAGCAGGACGGCGGGGTGGTGATCTACATGCGCGGCCACGAGGGGCGCGGCATCGGACTCATCAACAAGCTGCGCGCCTACAGCCTGCAGGAGGAGGGACTCGACACGGTCGACGCCAACCTCGCGCTCGGCCTGCCCGCTGACGCCCGCGACTACGCCGCGGCAGCCGGCATCCTGTCGGACCTCGGAGTGTCGAAGGTGCGCCTGCTGACCAACAACACCGACAAGGTGAACCAGCTGCGCAGCCTCGGCCTCGACGTCGTCGAGCAGGTTCCGCTGATCGTCGGCGTCGGGCCGAACAACCACCAGTACCTCGAGACCAAGCGTGACCGCATGGGTCACATCATCGGAGAGGCGGAGCTCGCACAGGCTCTCGCCGACGGAAAGAAGGACGACGCATGAGCGGCGCAGGAGCAGCACCCCGCACGGAGAAGATCGACGGATCGGGCCTCGACGTCGTCGTGATCGCCGGCACGTGGCATGAGGTCATCACGAACGGGCTCATCGCCGGCGCGCAGCGCGTGCTCGACGGATCCGGCGCCTCTTACCGCGTGGTGCGCGTTCCGGGATCGTTCGAGCTCGCCGTCGCAGCGCAGGCCGCGTTCGCCGGCGGAGCGGACGCGGTGGTGGCGCTCGGCGTGATCATCCGCGGCGGCACCCCGCACTTCGAGTACGTGTCGGCGGCCACGACCGACGGCCTCACCCGGGTCTCCCTCGATGCGGGCAAGCCGGTCGGCTTCGGCGTGCTGACGCTCGACGACGAGAAGCAGGGCCTCGACCGCGCGGGCCTCGAAGGCTCGCACGAAGACAAGGGTGCGGAGGCGGCGGATGCCGCGCTGCGCACGGCGCTCGTGGTCAAGGAGCTCCGCGGCTGAGGTGAGGCGGACCTTGCTGGCGGGATATCGGCAGCGATCACTAGCGTGAGGGCATGGAGACCCTGCGCCACATCGTTCTCTTCGTCCACCTGATCGGCTTCGCCGTTCTCTTCGGAGCATGGGCGGTGCAGGCATTCGGCGGCAAGCGCGAGTTCACGCGCCTCATGAGCATCGGCATGACGATCGCCGCCGTCGCCGGTCTCGCCCTGGCCGCGCCGTGGGGCATCGAGTACGACTTGAACTACGTCAAGATCGGGGTCAAGCTCGTGATACTGCTCGTGATAGGGGCACTGCTCGGCATCGGGACGGCTCGGCAGAAACGCGGCGCCGGCGTCCCCGCCGCGATGTTCTGGCTCGTCGGCATCCTGACCGCGGCGAACGCGGCCATCGCCGTGATCTGGCGCTGAGGCCTCCGGGGATCGTCAGCGCGTTTCGTCTCGCTGCGCTCGCTCAACGACCCGCGTGAGGGGTCCGCTCAACGACCCGCGTGAGGGGTCCGCTCAACGACCCGCGGCGGCGTCCCAGATCGCCTGCGTCGGGGCGCTGACGCTCGCGGCGCGGATCCGCTGCCAGTTGCGACCGCCTCGGCCGAACGTCGCCTTCACGTCCGCCGGCACCACCGCGTCGGCGATGGGCTCCGCGAGCCAGTCGCACGCGCGGACGTGCACGAGGTCGACGGCATCGGCCTCGTCGTCGGTGTCGTACGCCCAGGGCCCGTCGAGGCGGCCGAGGTAGGTCAGCCCGTCGACGTCCCTCGTCCAGACGAAGGAGCCGATCGGCGCCTTCGCGAACCTCTCGATGCGCCAGGCGAGGCGGATGCCGGACTGTGCATCCGCCTTCGCGAGCGCATCCTCCAGAGAACGGGGCGCCGGATGCAGTCTCCCACCGATGCCGCAGAGGCCGAGGGTCAGCGCGCGCTCCGGCCCCGCCCCGTCCGGCACGGAGTCGTCGCGCGATCGCATGGGCGCGCGGTACACGAGCATCTCCTCACTCATGCGACCGGCACCAGACTCGCGTCGATCGCCGCACCGTCGATCGTGACGGTCATCATGGTGCACACCGGCTGACGGCGACGGTCGGTGGGCGAGCCGGGATTGAGCAGCCGCATCCCGGCTGGCGAGACGGTGTCCCACGGGATGTGGGAGTGGCCGAAGATCAGCAGGTCGATGCCGGGGAACGCCTCGTCCATGCGCTGTTCGCGGCGCGCGGCCTGACCGGTCTCATGGATCATCGCGACGCGCACGTCCTCGACCTCGAACTCGGCGATCTCGGGGAGTCGCTCGCGCAGTTCGGTGCCGTCGTTGTTCCCGTACACGCCGTGGAATTCGCGCGACCGCGCCTCGATCAGGTCGAGGGTCGCGAGGTCGACCCAGTCGCCGGCGTGCGCGACGACGTCGGCGTCGTCGATCGCCCGCAGCACGAGGTCGGGCAGACGCCGCGCGCGCTTGGGCACGTGCGTGTCGGCGAGCAGCAGCATCCGGGTGGTCATCGGCATCCTTCCGCGGGGTGTCCTCCCGACTCTACGCAGACGGATGGCCTCGCGAACCGTCATCCGCGCCCAGCGAACTCTCAGGAAGGCGTAGGATCGGCCGGTGCGCTGGTATACCGGCGTACGGATCTAAGGAGCAGCATGAGTACGTCCACCGCCCCCGCGAATCCGCGCTCGCGGGTCATCACCGCCAGTCTCGTCGGCACCACGATCGAGTTCTACGACTTCTACGCGTACGCCACCGCTGCCGTGCTCGTCTTCCCCGTCCTCTTCTTCCCGACGGGCAACGACACCACGTCGCTCCTGTCGTCGTTCGCCGTGTTCGGCGCTGCGATGGTCGCCCGCCCGATCGGCGCCGTCGTGTTCGGGCATTTCGGTGACCGGTTCGGCCGCAAGGCCACGCTCGTGGCGTCGCTGCTCACCATGGGCATCGCGACCTTCGTGATCGGCCTGCTCCCCACGTTCCAGCAGATCGGCTGGTGGGCGGCTCTGCTGCTCCTCATCCTGCGTCTGTTCCAGGGCTTCGCTCTGGGCGGCGAGTGGTCGGGCGCCGCGCTCGTCGCCACCGAGAACGCCCCCGCGGGCAAGCGCGCCTGGTACGGCACCTTCCCGCAGCTGGGCGCTCCACTCGGCTTCATCATCGCGAACTTCCTCTTCCTGGCGATCAACTGGCTGCTCCCGCACGCCGAGAACCCGGCGCTGAAGTCCGAGGCGTTCCTGTCGTGGGGCTGGCGGATCCCGTTCCTGTTCTCGGCCGTCATGGTCATCATCGGCCTGTGGGTGCGTCTCAAGCTCGTCGAGTCCGACACGTTCAAGAAGGCCGAGAAGGTCGGCGCGATCCGCAAGCTGCCGCTCGCGACCGTGTTCCGCCACCACTGGAAGGCGCTGATCCTCGGCACCTTCATCATGCTGGCCACGTACGTGCTGTTCTACCTGATGACGAACTTCACGCTCGCGTACGGCACCAAGCCGGCCTCTCTCGAGACCGCGTCCGCCGCCGCTCAGGCGGCCGCCGAAGCCGCCGGGAAGGACTTCGACGCCTCCGCGTTCGCCGCGCAGTTCTACCCCGGTCTGGGCTTCGGCTACACCGACTTCGTGCTCATGCAGATCGTCGGCGTCGTGTTCTTCGGCATCTTCACCCTGCTGTCGGGTCCGATCGCCGATTCCATCGGACGCCGCAAGCTGCTCCTGTGGGTCACGGGGCTCATCATCGTGTTCGGCCTCACGTTCAACGCGTTCCTGCTGCCGGCGATGGACCCCAAGTTCACCGGCGCCCTGGCGCAGGCCTTCCTCGTGTTCGGGTTCATGCTCATGGGTGCGACTTTCGGTCCGATGGGCGCGCTGCTGCCCGAGCTGTTCCCGACGAACGTCCGCTACACGGGGTCCGCGATCTCGTACAACGTGTCGTCGATCCTCGGCGCTGCGGTCGCACCGCTCATCGCCGTGTGGCTGTGGGAGCTCGGCGACGGCGCGCCCTGGCTCGTGGGACTGTACCTCTCGGTCATGGGCGTGCTGACATTCATCGCGCTCTTCCTGTCGAAGGAGACCAAGGACACCGACTACGAGTCCGATCTCGGGGTGGCTGCCGCCGTCGAACTCTGACCCCGCAGTTTCCGAGAACGGCCGCATCCCGCACGGGGTGCGGCCGTTCCGCATCTGCCGCCACCCGTCAAAAGGAGCCGGTGACCGTGCGCGCTCGCGCGTCGAGAGCCATCATGCCGCCGTAGGGCACGATCCACTGCGGGCGCGTGTGCCCGAACGGCACGCCGACGCAGATGACCGCGTTCGGGTTGTACCGCGACACCGTCTCGATCACGATGTCACGCTGAGCGGCCCGGAGGGCGTCCGCCTCCTCGGGAGAGGGGTGCACGTCGAAGTCGCTCACTGGCGGGCGCGCCACGACGACACCGGCGACCGCATCGAGGACGCCCCGCTCGCCGAGCCCGCGCACCCAACGGCCCACCCAGCTCGCGGCGGGGCGCTCCTCGCTCGTCTCGAGCAGCAGGATGCCGTCGCGCAGCTCCTCCACTGCGGGAAGACGGTCGGCGAACGCGAGCTGGTCGAGGACTTCGAGACAGCCGCCCCACGTGCGTCCTTCGACGCGTGTGGACGGTCCCGCCCACACCCACTCCTCGGTCGGCACGCGTTCGCCGTACTCGTGCAGCGCCCGGGGATCGACCCAGCGGCGTCCGACGTCCTCGGACTCGCCCGGCTCGGAGAGCGCGAGGTCGCCGCCCTCGAGCAGCGCCGCACGGAGCGAACGCAGGTGCACGTCGTCGACCGCCGGGCCGGGACCGAGGTGCACCGCGGTGGACCCTCCGTAATATCCGCGGATGCCGAGACGCCACAGCCAGTTGAGGATGTTGGTGTTGTCGCTGTAGCCGAGGAACGGTTTCGGATCGGCGAGCGCGAGCGTCTCGTCGAGATGCGGAACGACGAGGATCTGGTCATCGCCTCCGATGGTCGCGACGATGGCGCGGATGCCAGGATCCGCGAATGCGGCGTTGACGTCGGCGGCACGCGCCTCGGGACTCGCTCCGAGCTGTCGCGTCGTCGGGAACTCGACCGGCACGAGTCCGGTGAGGTCTTCGAGCCGGCGGAGGGCCTGTGCGTGCAACTCCGGCGCGACGGCCGGCGCGGCGAACGCGGGCGAGAGGATGGCGACCTTGTCGCCCGGCACAGGTCGGGGTGTCGACAGCATCTGCTCAGTCTGTCAAGGCGCCCCATCGTGCGACGAGTGACGCGCGCAGACATCAGCTATCGACGAGAAAGCGTTCGATCGCGGCGATCGTCGAGGTGTTGTTCCGGTGCAGGACACCGCGGATGCCGACGGCGGCCGCTCCGTCGATCGCGAGCTCGTGGTCGTCGATGAAGAGCACGTCGTCGGGTCCGGCGCCGAGCGCCTCCAGCGTGCGGAGGTAGGCGTCTGGCTCGGGCTTGGCGACGCCGAGCTCATGGCTGTAGCAGATGGGGTCAAAGATCGCGGCGAATCCGAAGCGCCGCTCCTCCTCTTCGCGCGCACCGTCGGCCGAGTTCGAGAGGATCGCCGTCCGCGCCCTGCCGCGCAGCGAGCGCGCGTACTCGATCAGCTCGTGGTTGCCGGTGCCGCAGTACGCGTCCCAGAAGTCCGCGCGGATCGCCGCACGCTGCGCGTCATCGAGTTCGAGCCCCGCGGCGAGTCCCGCCCAGAACGCTCCCTCGGTACCGACCGTGAGGTCGATACGGGGCAAGTCCGCGGCATCGATGCGCGCGTCCAGTTCGTCCTGCGCGAGCCCGCTGACGGCGCGCACGCGCTCCCACCACTGCTCCTGCCAGGTGTCGTCGTCGACGACCTCGAGCACTCCGCCGATGTCGAACAGGATCCACGGCTTCTCCGGCATCCGCACACCCTATGCGAATCGGCTGTGGGACCTCCTGCGTCAATTTCTGTTGACATGCGCGGCGTCGTCAACAAGGATTGACGATATCCATCACGCAGGAGGTGTCCCATGACCCTGAAGACCGCACACGCGCTCGAGGACCGCGGCGAGCCGATCGCCGAGCTCCACCGCCTCGCCGGCCTGCGCACCGAGATCGCCCGCGCCGAGGAGGCCGAGGTGCGCCGTGCGCGCAACCTCGGCTACTCCTGGCAGGCGATCGCCGGCGCACTCGGCGTCAGCAAGCAGGCCGCCCACCGGCGCTTCGGCACCCGCTGACGCACAGCTCACCCACAGAATCCCGGCACGCACGAAGTACGGTCGGAGTATCCCTTCAGAACGAGGTCACGCATGTCCAGCACGGCGACGTCACGCCGACGCGGACGGGGCGCATCGCAGGACGGTCCGCGCGCCACCTTCCGCCAACTCCTCCCCTTCCTCTTCGAACACAAGCGCACGCTCATCGTCGTCGCGATCCTCAGCGTGTTCGGCGCAGCGACGTCGCTCGTGCAGCCCCTGCTCGTGGGCCAGGTCATCGAGGCCGTGCAGTCCGAAAGAGGCATCGGCATCCTCGTCTGGCTCCTGATCGGCTTCGTGATCGTGTCGTCGGTCATCTCCGGATATCAGCACTACCTCCTGCAGCGCACCGGAACGGCGGTCGTGTACTCGAGCCGTCGCAAGCTCATCGCCCGCATCCTGCACCTCCCCGTGAGCGAGTTCGACGCCCGCCGCACGGGCGACCTCGTCTCGCGCGTCGGCACCGACACGACCCTGCTGTACGCCGTGCTCACGCAGGGGCTCGCGGATGCCGTCGGCAGCGCGATCCTGTTCCTCGGCGCACTCATCGCGATGCTGCTGATCGACCCCGTCCTGCTGCTGCTCATCGTGATCGTCATCGGCGCGTCGGTCGCCGTGGTCACCGCGTTGAGCGGTCGCATCCGCACGGCGTCCACCGCCCAGCAGGAGAAGGTGGGCGAGCTCGCCTCGGGTGTCGAGCGCGCGGTCGGCTCGATCCGCACCGTGCGCGCGTCGGGCGCGACGGAGCGCGAGACGGAGTCGGTCTCGACGCTCGCGTCGGAGGCGTACGGGATCGGTGTGCGGATCGCGAAGATCTCGTCGCTGGTCGTGCCGATCGCCGGAGTCGCGCTGCAGGTCTCGCTGCTGGTCGTGCTCGGCGTCGGCGGGTTCCGCGTCGCAGACGGCACGATCACCATCGCCTCGCTCATCACGTTCATCATGTTCCTGTTCATGCTCGTGATGCCCCTCGCGACGACGTTCGGCGCGATCACCTCGGTGAACCAGGCGCTGGGCGCGCTCGGACGCATCCAGGAGATCCTCAATCTCCCGACGGAGACGCAGCGGGATGCCGAGATCGCCGCCGCCGTGGCGCGCGACGAGGCCGACCCCGGCGCGCCCGCGATCGAGTTCCGCGACGTGCGGTTCCAGTACCCCGAGAACGTCGTCGCGGCGCGGGCGGCCGCCGAGAGGGAGGCCCGCACGCTCCTCGCCGACGCGCACCTCGACCCGAGCGAGGATGCGGCGGACGCAGCCGACGACGCCGACCGCGAGGTCCTTCGCGGCGTCTCCTTCGCTGTGCCGCAGGGCGCGCGCGTCGCGCTCGTCGGCCCGAGCGGCGCCGGCAAGAGCACGATCCTCTCGCTCATCGAGCGCTTCTACGACCCCACCGGCGGCTCCATCCGCGTGCAGGGCCACGATGCGCGCACCTACCCGCGCGACGAGCTGCGCGCCCAGTTCGGCTACGTCGAGCAGGACGCCCCGACCCTCGCGGGCACGCTCGCCGACAACCTGCGACTCGCCTCTCCCGACGCCTCGGATGCCGCGTGCGAGCAGGTGCTGCGGGCCGTGAACCTCGGCGACGTGCTCGAGCGCAGCCCGCTGGGACTGCAGGCGCCGGTCGGCGAGGACGGCGTGATGCTGTCGGGCGGCGAGCGTCAGCGGCTCGCGATCGCCAGGGCACTGCTGACCGACGCGCCGATCCTGCTGCTCGACGAATCGACGTCGTCGCTCGACGGCGTCAACGAGCAGCGCATGCGCGAGGCCATCGACGCCGTGTCGACCGACCGCACGCTCATCGTGATCGCCCACCGCCTCTCGACCGTCGTCGACAGCGACCTCATCGTCGTCCTGCAGGACGGCGTGGTCGTCGGGCAGGGCACGCACTCCGAGCTCGTCGAGTCGACCCCGCTGTATCGGGATCTCGCGCGGCACCAGCTGCTGGCGTAGGTTCTGCAGGGTACGACGCGTTTCCTCTCGCGGAGACCCGCACTGAGCGAGCGGAGCGAGTCGAAGTGTCGCTCAACGACCGAGTGCAACGCGAGGGCGGGATGCCGGAGACCACTCAGCCATGGGTTCGTCTCTGACTTCCCGCCCTCGCGGGTCTGGGGTCCTCCTGGGGGAGGTATGTGGGGCGCCGGCTCCCCCGAACCGGCGCCCGGCTCTCACGCCTTGTCGAGGCGGTAGCGCAGCGAGGCGAGCTCGGCGCGCAGCGCGGCGGGCACCCTGTCTCCGAAGGTGTCGTAGAACTCCTCGGTGAGGTCGGCCTCGGTCTTCCACGCCTGCGAGTCGACCGAGAACAGCTCGTCGAGGTCGGCCTCGGGCACGTCGATCCCGTCGAGGTTCAGGTCCGACACGATCGGCAGACGACCGATGGGGCTGTCGACGGCGGCGACGTCTCCCGAGATACGACGGATGATCCAGTCGACGACGCGCGAGTTTTCGCCGAATCCGGGCCACAGGAACCGGCCGTCGGCACCGCGGCGGAACCAGTTCACCTGGAAGATGCGCGGTGCGCGGTCGAAGCGCAGCGAGCGACCGACCTTGAGCCAGTGACCGAAGTAGTCGGCCATGTTGTATCCGCAGAACGGGAGCATCGCGAACGGGTCGCGGCGCAGCTCGCCGACGGTGCCCTCGGCGGCGGCGGTGCGCTCCGACGAGATGTTCGATCCGAGGAAGACGCCGTGGGTCCAGTCGGTGGCCTCGACCACGAGCGGCACGTTGCTCGCGCGACGGCCCCCGAAGAGGATGACGTCGAGCGGAACGGCTTCCTCCCAGTCCTCCGAGATCTGCGGGCACTGCGCTGCGGAGACCGTGAAGCGGGAGTTGGGGTGCGCGGCGGGGCGTCCGGAGTCGGGCGTCCAGGGGTTGCCCTCCCAGTCGATGAGGTCGGCCGGCGCGTTATCGGTCAGCCCCTCCCACCAGACGTCGCCGTCGGGCCGCAGCGCCACGTTCGTGAAGATCGTGTTGCCCCACAGCGTCTCGACCGCGGTGACATTGGTCGACTCGCCGGTGCCCGGCGCGACGCCGAAGAAGCCGGCCTCGGGGTTGATCGCCCAGAGGCGTCCGTCCTCGCCGGGGCGGATCCACGCGATGTCGTCGCCGAGGGTCTCCACGCGCCAACCGGGGATCGTCGGACGCAGCATCGCGAGGTTCGTCTTGCCGCACGCCGAGGGGAACGCCGCGGCGACGTGGTACGCCGTGCCGCTCGGATCGATGACGCGGATGAGCAGCATGTGCTCGGCGAGCCAGCCCTCGTCGCGGGCGATGACCGACGCGATGCGCAGCGCGAAGCACTTCTTCGCGAGGATCGCGTTGCCGCCGTACCCCGAGCCGAACGAGTAGACCTCGAGCGTCTCGGGGAAGTGAACGATGTACTTGTCGTCGTTGCACGGCCACTCGACGTCCGGCTCGCCCGCTGCGAGCGGCGCACCGACCGAGTGCACCGTCTTGACCCAGGGAGCGCCGTCGGCGATCCGACGGGTGACGGCGTCTCCGACGCGCGTCATGATGCCGATGGATGCGACGGCGTAGGCGCTGTCGGTGACCTGGACGCCGATGTGCGACAGGGGTCCGCCGACCGGGCCCATCGAGAACGGCACGACGAACATCGTGCGGCCGCGCATCGACCCCTCGAAGATCTCCGTCATCTTCTCGCGCATCTGCGACGGGTCGGCCCAGTTGTTCGTGGGGCCCGCGTCCTCTTCGCGCTCGGACGCGATGAAGGTGCGCCCCTCGGTGCGCGCGACGTCGCTGGGGTGCGAGCGGGCGAGGTACGAGCCAGGACGCCATTCGGGGTTGAGCTTGATGAGCTTGCCCTCGCTGACCAGGCCGCGCAGCAGCCAGTCGTTCTCAGCGCGGGAGCCGTCGACCCAGTGGATCGAGTCGGGCTGGGTCAGCGCCGCGATCTCGTCGACCCAGGCCGCCAGCTCCGCCATCGCCGGGGTGTCATAGGTCGGCGCCGCACCGAACGTGCGCACGGGTGCGACGGATGCTGCACGAGGGGTGAAGACTTCGGCGATCGCCATGACTGCTCTCCTTTGAAGTGGGGCCGTTGCATCCATCTTCTTGGGGGTTCAACGCCACTTTTCGCCAAAACAGGTGATAAGAATCGCGCTTCTTTCGCTAGGATCAAGGAATGGCACCCTCCGGCATCCATCTGGCGACCCTCGGCCACCGCATCCGCCACCACCGTCTCGCGAACGGCTACACGCTCGACGAGCTCGGCGCGCTGGTCGGCGTCGCCGGCTCGCAGCTGAGCCTCATCGAGAACGGCAAGCGCGAACCGAAGCTGTCCCTGCTGCAGGCGCTCGCGCAGGCGACGGGCACCGAGGTGACCGACCTCATCTCGGGGGAGCCGCCGAACCGCCGCGCCGCTCTGGAGATCGAGCTGGAACGCGCGCAGGAGAGTCCGGTGTTCCGGCAGCTCGGCGTCGCGCCGGTGCGTGTGACCAAAAGCATGAGCGACGAGACGATCGAATCGGTGCTCGGTCTGCACCGCGAACTCCAGCGCCGAGAGCGCGAGGCCATCGCGACTCCCGAGGAGGCCAGGCGCGCCAACACCGAGCTGCGTCTGCGCATGCGCGCTCAGCACAACTACCTCGGCGACATCGACAAGCTCGCGGAGAAGCAGCTCCGCTCGGCCGGGCACGTGCAGGGGGCGCTCACGCACCGCACGGTGAGCATCATGGCCGAGAAGCTCGGCTTCGAGCTCATCTACGTGAACGACCTCCCCCACTCGACCCGGTCGGTGACCGATCTCGAGAACGGTCGGATCTACCTGCCGCCGGCGTCGATCCCCGGCGGTCACGGCCTGCGCTCGATGGCGCTGCAGGCGATGGCGCACCGCCTGCTCGGCCACACCCCGCCGACCGACTACGCCGACTTCCTGCAGCAGCGGCTGGAGATCAACTACTTCGCCGCGTCGTGCCTGATGCCGGAGACCGCGGCGGTGGCCTTCCTGCAGCAGGCCAAGAAGGACCGCAACCTCGCGGTCGAGGACTTCCGCGACGCATTCGGTGTGACGCACGAGGCGGCAGGGATGCGGATGACGAACCTCATGACGCAGCACCTCGGCATGTCGCTGCACTTCCTGCGGGTCGACGCGACGGGCGCCATCACCCGCGTGTACGAGAACGACGGCCTGCCGCTGCCGATGGACGTGACCGGCGCGGTCGAGGGGCAGCGGGTGTGCCGCAAGTTCCAGGCGCGGAGCGCGTTCACCCAGCAGAACCGCACCACGGAGCACCACCAGTACACCGACACGCCGTCCGGCACGTTCTGGTGTTCGACCCAGACCGGGTCGTCGACCGACGGCGAGTTCTCGGTGACGGTCGGCGTGCCGTTCGACGACGCCCGGTGGTGGCGTGGACGTGAGACCTCCGACCGCGCCGTGTCGAGCTGCCCGGACGAGGCGTGCTGCCGGCGCCCTCCGGCCGACCTGGCCGAGCGCTGGAACGGCAAGGCGTGGCCCAGCGCCCGCGTGCACACCCACATGTTCTCGCCGCTCCCCCGCGGCGCGTTCCCCGGCGTGGACGACAACGAGGTGTACAGCTTCCTGGGGCGGCACGCGAGCGAGTGACGGGTCCCCCTTCGGCGAGCAGCTCCGGTACTCGTTCCTCGGGCGGCACGCGAGCGAGTGACGGGTCCCCCTCTCCCCCTCCGGGAATCAGTCCAGGAACCTCGTGAATCGGGCGAGCGCGGCGCGCACGGCATCCTCGTCCACATGCTCCCGCCCCGGATGGTCGAAGAGCTCGGGCGGGGCGCCGAGGGATGCCGCGGCGTGCGTCCAGCATCCGATCACCCTCCCGTCGGAGACGAGGGTGGCTCGCACCATGCCGTTCTTGCCGGGGCCCACGGCCGCGAGGTGCTCCGGGGCGCACACCGCTGTGCGGTCGGCGTAGGAGATGTAGTACTCGTCGAACGCGCCGAGCGCGAAGACGGATGCCGTGTCCGACGCGCGCCGCGGTCGCTCGGTCGCGGAGAACACGCCGTCTTCGACCTCGGTGATCCGGCCGTCCGCGCGCTCCCGAGCCTGTCGTGACTGCCCGAGGGTGAGCCCGGACCACCACGCGAAATCCGCGACCGTCGCCGGTCCGTGCCCGGTGATGTAGCGGACGAACAGCTCGGCGAGGGGATCGTCCGGTCGGGCGTGCTCGCGGATGTGACCGTCGACGAGCACGAACCGCTGCTCGCGCGAGATGCCGTCTCGTGCGACGACCGGCCCCTGGCAGAGGAGACCGGTCAGGGTCAGCTCGCTCAGCAGGTGGATGCCGCGCTGCCCGCTGGGGTCGACCCCGACGCCGGCGAACACCTCGAACATCTCGGATCTCGTGAGCCCGCCATCGCGCAGCCTCGGCACGACGGAGTCCGTGACGGCGTTGATCATGGCGTCGTCGATGCCGAGATCGCGGCGGCGCCCCGCCGCCTGTCGGCGCTGCCGCTCCGCCGTGACCGACAGCACCCAGCCGAGGTCGCGCGCGGGGATGGTGTGCAGGGTGCCGCGCATGGTCCACGCGCGCACGAGGTCACCGCGGTCGAAAGCCCGGTCGACCGCGGCGAGGGTCGGTTCCCCGCGAGTGCGGCAGGCGAGCGCCCAGCGTCCCGCCGTGAAGTCCTGGCTCTGCACGGCCAGCATGTGCGCGGCTGCGTCCGTCACGGTGCGCGCCGGGGCCGACAGTCGGTGCGAACGGAGGCGCTCCGCCCGCAGGGTCGCG